>JAHINZ010000442.1 GCA_018895795.1 Alphaproteobacteria bacterium | reverse complement strand
TGATCGCCGCCTGCAAGGCCGCCGGCCGCAAGCTGATGATCGGCTATCGCAGCCGCTTCCAGGCGCACAATATCGACGCGATCAACCTCGTCCGGAGCGGGGTCTTTGGACCGACCCGAACCATTGTCGCAGACCATGGCTTCACGATCGGCGATCCCACCCAGTGGCGGCTGCACAAGGCGCTGTCGGGCGGCGGCAGCCTGATGGATATCGGAATCTATAGCCTCAACGCGACTCGCTACCTGACCGGCGAGGAGCCGGTCGCCGTCAACGCCATGGAGTCCACGGACCGCAAGGATGTGCGGTTCAAGACGGTGGAAGACCTGATCAGTTTCCAGCTCCTGTTCCCGTCCGGAGCGATCGCCAACTGCATCTCGGCCTACAGCTCCAACGTCAACCGCTATCGGGTCTCCGGCCCCAAGGGCTGGGCCGAGATCGAGCCCGCCACGGGCTATGGCGGCCAGGCCATGACCGTCCGACTGGACGGCAAGACCGCCCCGCGCGAACCCACGCCGACCCGGAAGAACCAGTTCTCCGCTCAGCTGGATCATCTGTCCGAATGCATCCTCACCGGCGCGGACCCGATCGTCGGCGGCCAAGAGGGGCTCAAGGACATGAAGCTCATCGAGGCCATCTATCTAGCCGCACGCGAAGGCAGGACGGTGCGGCTATGAGGCGCGCCATGTTTTTGGCCGTTGCGCTCGGGCTGACGCCGATCGTCGCCCAGGCCCAGCAGCAGATTCCGCTTTGGCCCAAGGGCGCGCCAGGCTTCGAAAGCCGCCGCGACATCCCCGAACAGGCCGCCGAATACTGGGCCAAGAGCATCAACAACCCGTCGATCACCGTTTACTTGCCGCCTAAGGACATGGCGACCGGGGCCGCGTTGATCGTCCTGCCGGGCGGTGGTCATCGGTTACTGGTGATTCATCCCGAAGGCACGGATGTCGCCAAGGTGATGAACCCGATGGGGGTGGCGATCTTCGTGCTGAAATACCGCCTGTTCCGTGAGGAGGGCTCGCCCTACACGATCGACCATGCCCGCCAGGACGCCACCCGGGCCGTGCGCTATGTGCGCGCCCACGCCGCCGAGTTCGGGGTCGATCCCGCCCGTATCGGTCTGATGGGCTTCTCGGGCGGCGGCGAGGTTGTGGATCTGGAGGTCTATCAGGACACCTCCAAGGACCCGCACGTCGACGCCATTGATACGGTCAGCGCCCGCCCGGATTTCCAGGTGCTGATCTATCCGGGTCCGCTGGGCGTGCCAGAGACGATCCCCGGCGACGCGCCGCCGGCTTTCATCCTCGCCGCCGACGATGATGAATGTTGCTCGGCGCCGGCGGTGGAGCTGCTGACTAAGTTTAGGGCCGCCAAGGTCCCCGTCGAGTTCCACCTGTTCCAATCGGGCGGTCACGCCTTCAACATGGGCTTTCGCACCGACAAGGCCGCGATCAAGGTGTGGCCGGACCGGTTGAGCGACTGGATGAGCGATAACGGCTGGCTGGCGAAGCGGCCTTAATCGGCGGCGTCGATATAGGCCCTGACGCGCGCGAACAGGTCCTCGAACATCGGCGTCGTAAGGCGGCCGGTATTCGTGTTCAGCCGTGAGCAGTGATAGCTGTTGAACACTCGATAGGGCCCGGCCTGAAACTCGGACCCGTGGCCCGGAATGCCCGCTGACGCCTTCAGGCCCAAAGCCTTCAGAACGTTGCGGCGCGAGACGTCGCCCAGGGTGACGATGGCTTTCAGCTTGGGGAAAGCCTCGATCCGGTTGGTCAGGAACGGCCGACAGCTGTTCTCTTCCGAGGTCTCGGGCTTGTTGCCGGGGGGCGCGCACCGGACGGCGTTGGTCACCGCGCTGCCGACCAGCTTTAGGGAGTCGTCGGGCCGCGCCTCGAACTTGCCGGTGGCGAAGCCGAACTTGATCAAGGTGTCGTAGAGCAGGGTCCCGGCGTAGTCGCCGGTGAAGGGGCGGCCCGTGCGGTTGGCGCCCTTGCGGCCGGGCGCCAGGCCTACGACCAGCAGACGGGCGTCCTTGTCACCGAACGACGGGGCGGGGCCGTTGAACCAGTCGGGATAGAGGTCCTGGTTTTCGCGGCGATAGGCGACCAGGCGCGGACACAGCGGACAATGGCGCGACGGCTCGGCGGGCGAGGGGATGGTCTCGCCGGCGATGTTGGAGCGCTCAGTATTCATCGTCGGCCTCGCGTTCGGCCTGCGTGCGGGCGTCGGCCATCGGGCGCGGCGTGGGCGCCCGCTGCGGGCGGCCGATGATGTTGGCAAGGTCATTCAGATCGACGAAGTCGTCGGCCTGGCGGCGCAGGTCGTCGCTGGTCATCGGCGGCTGGCTCTTCATGGTCGAGACCACGGTGACCCGGCGGCCCTTGCGTTGCACGGCCTCGACCAGGGCGCGGAAGTCGCCGTCGCCGGAGAACAGCACCAGATGGTCAGCGGTCTCGGCCATCTGCAGCATGTCGACGGCGATCTCGACATCCATGTCGCCGCGCCAGCGCTTGCGGCCTTGGCTGTCGGTGAACTCGCGGGCCGCCTTGGTCACCAGGGTGAAGCCGTTGTAGTCCAGCCAGTCGACCAGGGGCCGGATCGGCGAATAGTCGTCGTTCTCGCTGATGGTCGTATAATAGTAGGCTCGGATCAGGACGCCGCGCTTCTTGAACTCGTCCAGCAGCTTGCGGTAGTCGATGTCAAAGCCCAGCGCCTTGGCGGCCGAATAGAGGTTGGCCCCGTCGATGAACAGAGCCAGCCGGTCGGTGGGGTAAAAGGTCACGCGCGGAAAATCCTTGGAAAATACGGTCGATCGAAATGACTTGAACGAGGCCGTGATCGTGGCGCTCGGCTGTAATCTGCCGGGAGCCTATACGAGTCGCGAGGCCTTGTTGGAAGCCGCTCTTGAGGCTTTCCCGTCCGAGGGGCTGACCGTGGCCCGGCGCTCGTTTTGGTGGACTTCGGCGGCGTGGCCGGATCCGACCGCCCCGGCCTATCTGAACGGCGTGGCGCTGGTGTCGACGACCCTTGGACCGGTCGAAACCCTGGCGGCGCTTCATCGGCTGGAAGCCCTTTTTGGTCGCGCCAGAAGCCGGCTCAATGCGCCGCGCACCCTGGATCTGGACCTGATCGCCCACGGACGCCTGATGATCAACGGCGACCTGATCTTACCTCACCCGAGGGCTCACCTGCGCCTGTTCGTCATGGGGCCGTTGGCGGAGATCGCTTCGGATTGGGTTCATCCCGTGCTTGGACAAACGGCGGCTCAACTGGCGGGCGCCGCGACGGTTGGAAACGACGCTCGGGCTTGATCCAGACCCGGGCCGGTCCCGTTCTGTGGTCGCTGGAGCTGCGGCGGCCTCGTCGGCGCAAGTCTTCATGGCCGCCCGGACTCTCGGCGCTCTGGACTTCCCCTTGCGAAGCGGGCATAAGCGCCCCCTCGCGAAAGATGGGCGACAACCCAAGCGGCGTTGCGTAACGCCGCTCGGACCCTTATTTTGCAGAGCATCACGGCTAGCCCGAGGAATTCATGGCCCGCGTCACCGTTGAAGATTGCGTCGAGAAGGTTCCGAACCGGTTCGCGCTCGTTTTGTTGTCCGCCCACCGGGCTCGCAGCATCTCGGCTGGCGCGGCCTTGCTGGTCGATCGCGACAACGACAAGAATCCTGTCGTCGCCCTGCGCGAGATCGCGGACGATGTCGTCGATCACGAAGGCCTCAAGGAACAGCTGATCAGCACGCTGCAACGCGTCGATGAGCATACCGAAGCCGAGGAAGAAGCCGAAACCCTGGCGCTGCTGGCTGATCCGAGCCACATGCAGATGAGCGAACTGGAACTGGTTCGCGCCCTGCAGAGCGACCGAGACGGCGGGCAGGAGGAGCGGTACTGAGCCCCGAAGGCGCAGACCCTCTGAGTCTCCTTGAAGCGGCGCCTGCCGCCGCTCCATCCGAACACGCGCCCATCGATCCCCCAGCCGGGGTCGATTCGGGCGCGTCTTCGTTTATAGCCTCCAGTGAAGCCCCGGCTGTTCCCGCGCCCAAAACCCGCCAGAAGATCCTCCGTCAGTACGAGCTGATCGAGCGGGTCCTGGCCTATGATCCGACGGCCGACGAGGCGCTTCTGAACCGGGCCTATGTCTACGCCATGCGAATGCACGGCAGTCAGACCCGGGCCAGCGGCGACCCCTACTACGCCCACCCGATCGAGGTGGCCGGCATCCTCACCGAGTATCGGCTGGACACCGCGACGATCGTCACGGCCCTGCTACATGACGTGATCGAAGACACCCCGGTGACCCGCGAGGATATAGCGGGTCTGTTCGGCGACGAGATCGCGGAGCTTGTCGAAGGGGTCACCAAGCTTTCCAAGCTGGAGCTTCAGGCCGAGCATTCGCGTCAGGCCGAGAACCTGCGCAAGTTCATCCTGGCCATCAGCAAGGACGTCCGCGTCCTGCTGGTCAAGCTGGCCGACCGTCTGCACAACATGCGGACGCTGCATTTCATCAAGAGCCAGGCCAAGCGCGAGCGGATCGCCCGCGAGACGCGCGACATCTACGCGCCGTTGGCGCGCAGCATCGGCTGTCACCGCATCTGCACCGAACTTGAAGAACTCAGCTTCGAGCACACCAATCCCGTGGCCCGCAACGCGATCATCCGCCGGCTGGAGACCCTGCGCGCCGAACAGGGCGGGGCGGTGGCCCTGGTCTCGCAGGAGATTGCCGCCCGGCTGGAATCGGCCGGTATTCCTGACCGCGTGTTCGGTCGGGAAAAGTCGCCCTATTCGATCTGGCGCAAGCTGCAGCGCAAATCGATCGGCTTCTCGCAGATGTCCGACATCTACGCTTTTCGCGTGATCGTCGACGGCGAGGAAGACTGCTATCGCGCCCTTGGCGTTGTTCACCGGGCCTGGGCCTGCGTGCCCGAGCGGTTTAAGGACTTCATCTCGACGCCCAAGCGCAACAACTACCGCTCGATCCACACCACGGTGGTTGGACCGCGAGGCATGCGCATCGAGATGCAGATCCGCACCGAGGCCATGGATCGGGTCAATGAAGAGGGCGTGGCGGCCCACTTCCGCTACAAGGACGCGTCCTACGGT
>JAHINZ010000441.1 GCA_018895795.1 Alphaproteobacteria bacterium | reverse complement strand
GGCTCGACCGCCGACGCCAATGACGAGGCTCAGTTCTCGGAGCTGCGCACCCTGGGCGAACTGACCAAGGTGGCCTGGAAGCACGGCGTGCAGGTGATGATCGAAGGGCCGGGCCACGTGGCCATGCACAAGATCAAGGCCAATATGGATGAGCAGCTCAAGCACTGCCACGAGGCCCCCTTCTACACCTTGGGCCCGTTGACCACCGATATCGCCCCTGGCTACGACCATATCACCTCGGCGATCGGGGCGGCGATGATCGGCTGGTTCGGCACCGCCATGCTTTGCTACGTCACGCCCAAGGAGCATCTGGGTCTGCCCGACCGTGACGACGTCAAGACCGGCGTGATCACCTACAAGCTGGCCGCCCACGCCGCCGACCTGGCCAAGGGTCACCCCGGCGCGGCCATGTGGGACGACGCCATCAGCCGGGCGCGGTTCGAGTTCCGCTGGGAAGACCAGTTCAACCTGGCGCTGGATCCGGAAACCGCCCGCAAGTTCCACGACGAGACCCTGCCCAAGGAGGCGCACAAGACCGCGCACTTCTGCTCGATGTGCGGACCCAAGTTCTGCTCGATGAAGATCAGCCACGAGGTGCGGGAATTCGCGGCCGCCCAGGCTCCCAACGCCATCGCCGAAGGCATGGCCCAGATGAGCGACAAGTTCCGCGAGCAGGGCTCGGAGATCTATCTGAAGACCGAATAGGGGCGCTTGGCCTGGCCTTGATCCGTCTCAAGGCCAGGTTGGCGCATTGATCTCATCATAGGATTTCTGAAGGAGCCCTCTGATGACCACGCGTCGCGCCTTGCTGGGTGCGCTT
This sequence comes from Alphaproteobacteria bacterium, assembly GCA_018895795.1. Classification (GTDB taxonomy): domain Bacteria; phylum Pseudomonadota; class Alphaproteobacteria; order Caulobacterales; family Caulobacteraceae; genus Caulobacter. Next base: position 6,040 of record JAHINZ010000441.1, on the reverse strand, counting down.
CCCCTGATCGGCGTGGCCAGTTGCGGGGAGGGCGGCGACGCCTATGCCGACGCCGTCGCCGCCACCTGGGCCTTGCCGCACGCGTCCGCGGCGGCCGGCTTGCCGGTCCAGGCGTTGGTCCATGCCGCCACCCTGGCGGCGAGCGGTCACAACACCCAGCCCTGGCGGTTTGTCTCGCGGGACCGCGAGCTGATCATCCAGCCGGACCTGTCGCGGCGCACGCCGGTGGTCGATCCCGACGACCATCACCTGTTCGTCAGCCTGGGCTGCGCCGCCGAGACCCTTTTGCAGGCCGCCACCGGCTACGGTTGGACGGGGGAGGCGCGGTTCCTGGGTCCCGTCGAGGGCGTCGCCGTCACGCTGTCGCCGCGTCGCCAGGCCGCCGATCCTCTGTTCGCGGCCATCGCCCATCGGGCCTCGACGCGGGGCGACTATGATCCGCGCCCGGTGGCGACCGCGACGCTCCACGCCCTGGCGGCCAGCGCTGGGCCCGAGGTGGCGCTGAGCCTGATCACCGACCGCCCCCGCCTGGGCGAGCTGACCGCGTTGATCGTGGAGGGCGACAACGCCCAGGTCGGCGATCCGGCCTTTCGTCGCGAGCTGATGGCCTGGATCCGCTTCGACGCCGCCGAGGCCTTGGCCCGGCGCGACGGGCTGTTCGCCCGCTCTTCGGGCAATCCGACCCTGCCGCGCTGGCTGGGCTCGCGGATGTTCGACCTCGCGTTCACCGTCAAGAGTTCCGCCGACAAGATCGCCGGCCAGATGGCCCACACCGCCGGCGCGGCGGTGTTCACCGGACCGTCCGCCGATCCGGCCGGCTGGGTGGCCATGGGGCGGGCCTTCACCCGCTTCGCCCTGACCGCCACGGCGCGGGGGCTGAAACTGGCCTTCCTCAACCAGCCCGTCGAGGACCCGCCGACGCGCGTGGAACTGGCCGCCTGGCTGGGCGACCCCGTTCGCCGGCCCGATCTGGTCGTCCGCTTCGGTGAAGGGCCCGCCATGCCGCGCTCCCTGCGTCGGCCGGTGTCGGCGGTGCTTGCGGCCTGACCGACAGAAGATTTTCGCGCGGGCTTGTCGTAGCCTTCGCTCCGAGATCGTCCTTGTCTCATCAGCCAGGAAAGGAAGGCCCCATGGCCTATGTCGATGGTTTCGTGCTCGCCGTGCCCAAGGCCAAGATCGCGGCCTACAAGGAGATGGCCAAGCTGGGCGGCCAGATCTGGATGGAGTTTGGCGCCCTGTCCTACGTCGAATGCCTCGGCGACGACACGCCCTATGGCGAAGTCACCTCGTTCCCGCGCGCCGTCCAGGCCACGGATGACGAGGTCGTGGTGTTTTCCTGGATCACCTACAGCGACAAGGCCTCACGCGACGCGGTCATGGCCAAGGTCATGGCTGACGAGCGCATGAAGCCGTACATGGACAACATGCCCTTTGACGGCAAGCGCATGATCTTCGGCGGCTTCGAGGCGTTCCTGGAGCTGTAGAACTTTTCAAGAACATCGGTTTGTGTGAAGGTGACCTGGCGCGATCGACGCGGATCTATGTGACCTGGATCGAGGTCTGGCGGGCCCGAGACTATGCGGTCGAGTGGATCTATATCCGGCTGCCCGATGTTGAGACCTCGCTGGCCCGCGTGGCGCGCCGCGTCGCTCTGGGCGGGCACGCCATTCCGGAGCCGGATGTCCGTCGCCGCTTCGCCGTTGGGCTTGCCAACCTGGACAGGCTTTACAAGCCTCTCGTCGATGCCCGGGAAATATGGGACAGTCGTGAAGGCGAGCTGACCCTGGCCGATAGGAGTTTCAGAAGAAAAAACCGCTTGATCGAGACGCCATCGCCGCCGCCATGCGCGACGTGGCCTGGAAGGCCGTGCACGGAACGCGCGAAGACCGTTCCGGAAAGTTCATCGCGACCCCAGTTGCCTCCGACAACAGGGCGCCGCCGAAGAAGCGCGCGGCCGCGCGAGCTTGAGCCTCGGCCGCCGCACGCCTCGGCTTCAATAGAAGAACTTCTCCTCGACGATCTTGCCGTCGCGGACGGTATAGACGGCCACCTCATCCATGGTGATGCGCTCGCCGGTCGATTTGGGCGTCACCTCCATCTTGAAGCCGACCGCAAACTGGTCGCCGTTGATGTAGGGGCCGGTCACCTCGACGCCGTGCACCTGGTGATTGGCGGCCCACCACTCGCCCTTGCCGGTGACGGCCGCCTTGCCGGCCATGCGCGCCATGTCGCCGGGCATGGCCTCGAGGCTGACGACGTCGTCAGCCCAGTATTTCTGACCGGGGGTGTCGAAATCTCCGGCCTTGCACAGCGCGACGAGGTCGGCGGCGATGTCTTGAACAGTCATGATCGGCTCCTGTAGGGGCGGGTAGGGACGCGCAAGCCTCCCCCGATAACGTCGATCGTTCAAGCTCATTTGTTTCGTGTTTGTTCCTGTCCACGCAGGCTGCTGACAGTCTGTGGCAGCAGGACAGGGCGCGCCTTTCTCCGCTATCCTCGCCGCCATGACTCACGCTCCGTTCACCGGCTTCGCCGCCACAGATCTGGCCTTCCTGACGGGCCTCGCCGCCAACAACGACCGCGCGTGGTTCACCGCCAACCGCGCGCCCTATGACGAGGGTCTCAAGCCGACGCTTCTGGCCTTGATCCTGGCCTTGAACGCGGCGTTCGAGGCGAGGGGACTGCCGCTGGCCGGGCATCCCAAGCACACCGTGTTCCGCATCCATCGCGACGTGCGGTTCTCCAAGGACAAGAAGCCCTACAAGACCCATGTCTCGGCCACCCTGACGCGCGACGGCCAGAAGATGTCGCCGGGCCTGCTGTATGTGCATATCGAGCCGGAAGGCGGCGCGACGCCGGCCTTTGACCCCCAGACCATCGACCCGCTGGATCCCTCGACCCTGCCGTCCGCCCAGGGGTCGGATGACGGCTATGCCGGTCGCGGCGCCTTCGCGGCGGCGGGGTTCTATCTGTCCGAGCGCCCGCAGATCGACGCCTTCCGGCGCGGGATCGTCGCCGACCCCAAGGGCTGGGCGGCGGTCGAGACGGCGCTGACCGCCAAGGGTTTGACGATCGAGCCGGGCGATCCGGTCAAGCGCATGCCCAAGGGGTTCGAGGACCAGGCCGGCGGTCCGCTGGAGGCGGCGTTGAAACGCACCCGCTGGCTGGTCCGCCGCGACCTGACCGGCGCGGAGATCGCAGGACCCGGTCTGCCGCGGCTCATCGCTGACTTCGCCGCCGACGCCCAGTCGCTGCTGACGTTCGGCTGGAAGGCGCTGCGACCCTAGCTCCGCCTCAGTAGGAGATCTTGAGCCTCAGGGTGGCGACCAGGGCGTTGTCGATATTGCGGTCACCGGCGGGTCGCAGGATGTATTGCAGGTCCGGCTGCACGATCAGGTGCTCGGTCAGGTTGTCGGCATAGGTGATCTCGAAGGCCGTTTCGGTGCGGCCGATATCACGACCCGCGTCGACGCCATTGGCGCGTTCGCGGCCGGTGATGAAGGCCTGATTGACCCCCAGGGAGAGCGCGCTGTGAGGCCGCTGGGCGAAGGGTTGTTCGATCAGGACGCCGGCCTGCCAGCCGCCTTCGAACGGCGAGGTGGCGCCGTCGGAGACGCCGAGCCGGGCGAAGCCCGTCACGCGACGGGGGCCGTCCTCTTCGCCCGCCAGTCGGCGTTCCGCGAGGAGATAGACGCCGCCGGCGCGCCGCTTGACCGGATCGCCGGCCGGGGTCACGGCGCGCCAGTCGTCCTGGCTTTGGCTGTAAGCCCAGGCGCCCACCGCCAGCTTTCCGGTCTTCACCGAGGTCCAGCCCGCTTCGGCGATGGCCAGGATCCCGTTGTCGAAACTCAGATTGACCCCGCCGGGGTCGCCCAGCACGCCGGCCTGGGCGTTGATGACCGCGGCCTGGACGTAGCGCGCCTCTCCCGATTGCCAGCGCAGGCGCACGGCCAAGGCGGTGGAGGGAAAGATCGATGGTCCATTGGGGCCGGTGGCGGCCAGTTCAGAGCCGATGCCGAAGGCGGGCGCGATCAGCAGGCCGGCGCTGTCATTGGCGTAGAACTCGCTGTTGACGTCGTACAGCCCCGCCAGGATCGAGCCCTGATCGCCGCCGAAGCCTTGCTGGATCCAGGCCTCGAACAGCCGTGCGCGTTGCTGGCTGACCTCGATATTGTCTATGCCCTGCAAGGCGCCAGCGGCGTCATTGGGGATGCCGCCCGCATTGTTCATAAGGGTCACATGGGCGGTCGCGCCGGACCAGCCCAGCGCCTTGTCCAGGTCGATATCCGCCCCGATCTGCAAGTCGTCCAGCAGACGACCGCGCTGGGCCAGTCCGCCGGAGACCACGCCGCTGACATCGGCGGTATAGTCCAGGCTCAGCTTCAGGGCCGGCGCGTCCTGGGCCAGGGCCGGAGTCGCGGCGACCATCGCCGCGCTGCAAGCCCAGCCGATAAGCGCCCCGATCGAGGCCTTTGAGCAGTTCATCTTCAGCACCATCTAGACCTGGATCCGTCGTGGGATCTCTCTGGGGTCAGTATGGGCGGGCTTGACTTATTTCCCGTTAAGCCACTGAATTATATATCGGAACTATGCTCATTTCGGGTAGCCCCTCCCGGTGTCAGGCGACGCGGCGCAGGTTGGAAACCGTCGCCGGCCCGAGCTTGAACTCCGCGACCTGACGGGCCAGATCGATCGCCTCCGAGCGCAGGGAATGGGTCGCCGCCGTGGTCTGTTCGACCATGGCCGCGTTCTGCTGCGTGACCTGGTCCATGTGGTTGACCGCCGTATTGACCTGGCGAAGTCCGACCGACTGTTCCTCGGCCGACCTGGCGATGTCATTGACCAGGGTGTCGACGCGAATGACCTCCTGAACGATCTTGTGCAGGGTCTGACCGGTCTGGCCGACCAAGTCGACGCCCGCGGCGACCTGGGCCCCCGACTGGGTGATCAGGCCCTTGATCTGCTTGGCCGCGTCGGCCGACCTTTGGGCCAGGGCTCGAACCTCCTGGGCCACGACCGCGAAGCCCCGACCCGAGTCGCCGGCGCGAGCCGCTTCGACGCCGGCATTGAGGGCCAGCAGGTTGGTCTGGAAGGCGATCTCGTCGATGACGCCGATGATCTGGCCGATCTGGGTCGACGAATTTTCGATCTCGCTCATCGCGGCGACCGCGCGGTTGACGACCTCACCGGACTTTTCGGCGTCGGACTTGGCCTTGGCGACGGCGGTCGCCGCTTCCTTGGCGCCGGCCGTCGAGCGGTTCACCGTCTGGGCGATCTCGTCCAGAGCGGCGGCGGTCTGTTCCAGGCTGGCCGCTTGCTGTTCGGTGCGGCGCGACAAGTCGTCGGCGGCCGAGGCGATTTCCTCCGAACCGTTCTGCATCGACGCCGCGCCGGTGGCGATGGCGCCGAGCGCGGTCGAAAGACGCGCGATGGCGCTGTTGAAGTCGCTGCGCAGCACTTCGAACGCGGGTGGGAAAGGCGTCTCGATCCGTGAGGTCAGGTCGCCATCCGACAGCTTGCCCAACGCCTCGGCCAGTCGACTCACCACCCGTGTGCGTTCGGTGTCAGTCGACGCGCGCTCCTGCTCGTTCTGACGGCGTTCGGCCTCCATCGCGTCACGATCGGCCTCCTGGGCTTCCCGCGCTTGGCGGCGCTCGATGGCCGCCTCCCGGAAGACGGCGATCGAGCGCGCCATCGTGCCCAGTTCATCGGACCGTTTGCCGAACGGCGGCTCGCGCTCGTAGTCGCCCTGGGCCAGGCGGCCCATATAGTCGCTGAGGATGGCCAAGGGGCGCAGCAGACGTTTGCGGGTCAGGGCGATCACCACGGCGCCGAGGACGCAGGCGCCCAGCGCCATGCCGCCGCACAGGATGGTGGAAAGGGTCTGGGCGCCGCGCAGCCGGGCCTCGGTCGCCTTGTCGCGTTCGGCCGCTTGGGCGTCCATGGTCAGGATGGCGGCGCGGGCGCCGTCCATCTCAGCGGCCAAAGCAAGGCTGGCATTGTCGAACGCCTCCATGTGGGTGTTGCCGGCGTCCGCGCC
>JAHINZ010000440.1 GCA_018895795.1 Alphaproteobacteria bacterium | reverse complement strand
GTGTCCTGGCTGTGGCTGATCGGCACGATATGGGTGCGCGACACCAGGCCGACGGTGGGCTTGAGGCCGACCAGGCCGTTGATCGCGGCCGGGCAGGTGATCGAGCCGTCGGTCTCGGTGCCGATGGCCGCCCAGGCCAGGCCGGCGGCCACCGCCGCGCCCGAACCGCTGGACGAGCCGCAGGCGCTGCGATCCAGCACATAGGGATTGCGCACCGTGCCGCCGATCGCGCTCCAGCCGCTAATCGAGTGGCTGGAGCGGATATTGGCCCATTCCGACAGATTGGCCTTGCCCAGGATCACCACGCCGGCGTCCCTCAGGCGCTTGGCCAGCGGCGCGTCGCGGTGGGTGACATTGTTCTTCAGGGCCAGAGACCCGGCGGTGGTGGCCAGGTCGTCGGCGGTCTCGATATTGTCCTTCAGCAGCATCACCCGGCCGTGGATCGCCGAGCGGACCTTGCCGGCCTGGCGCTCGGCGTCCAGGGCCTTGGCGTCGGCGGTGGCGGCCGGGTTCACGGCGATGACCGCGTGCAGCACGGGATTGCGGGCCTTGATCTGAGCCAGATAGGCCTGGGTGGCCGATTGCGAGGTGACGGGGGTGGTTTGGGCGGCGGCGCTGGCGGCCATCAGGGCGGCGACGGCCGCTCCGGCCAGGCAGGCGATCTTGGTCATGCGGATTTCCCAAAGCGGGCCGACGTCATAGTCGACCGAACAGGCGGCAGGATGAAGGCAAAATCACGCGATCGCCAAGCCTATCCTCTGCGGTCAGACAAACACCGCCACGTTCTGTCGCGCCGCGATCAGCGGCTGGCCGCTCGCATCCCACAGCATCATCCCCTGGGTCGAATAGCCGTCGCCAATGGTCTCGGCCGTGCTGCGCAGCAGGCGCCAGCCGTCATCCTCGGGATCGGGCAGGCCGACGATGTCGAGCGACCAGGTCATGGTCGAGATCGGGCCGAATTTCGGGAACAGGGTCATGGCCGGCGGCGGCGGCGTGTCGGCCAGGGCGATCAGGGCCGCCAGGGAGCGGGCGGCGGGGTCGCGATGACGGATCCACAGCAGGTATTCCGGCGGCTGGCCCGACAGCGGTCGCGCGCCGCCGGCCATCTTGACCTCGAACTGACCGGAAAAGCCGGGACCCGATCCGGGCGGGAAGAAGAACGCGCAGTCCGCCGGCGGCGCGACCACGGGGCAGGGCAGGTCGCTGTGCGACACCAGCGACTGGCGGGCCGCGCCGAAGGTCAGGATGGCCCGGGTGGCCAGGCCTTGCTCGCCGATCAGGTCGACGCCGACAAACAGGGTCGACTTGCCCTGGCGCAGCACCTGGGTCTGGATCGCCAGCTCCCCAGCCGCCGGGCCGATGAAGGCGAACTGGCCCGAGCGCAGGGGCGGGGCGTCCGGGATCGTCCGCGTCGCGGCCTCGAGACACAGGGCCGCCGACAGGCCGCCATAGGTGGTGCGGCCTTGCTTCCAGTCGTCGGTGACATGGGCCGTGTGGCCGGCTTCGGTGGCGGTGAGGCCGGCGATCAGGTCGGTATAGGCAGTCATGCCCGGAGGTTCGTTTTCTTTCGCTACGGAAGTCAAGAGGGAGATCGCCGCTCTTCCCTACCCCTTGGCGACACGCTGCTTCGGAAGCCCCCTAATGGAGGGTCGTCGCCGAATTCATCCAGGCCGAAAACGTCAGGGCCTCGCGCGCGTCGAGGTCTTCGTCCAGACCCATCTCCTCCAGCATGATCGCCGCCAGAAGCCATTCCTCGATGTCCGACTCGGATGCGCGACCGTCCTCAAGCGCGACCTTTACGGCGTCGATCAGCCATTCGACGGCTTCTTCGGTGGACTTGGTCATGGCGCACTCCTCACATCGGCACCGATGACAATAGCGAGCGCTTCACGCCTGAGGGCTGCGGCAAATGGTCAATCGGAACGCGCAATTTGTCGCACCCATGCGCGCGGCGCAATCGTCGCGCGCATGGGAGGGCTGTCCCTACTGCCCCTTCAGCTTGCGGCCGAAGAACTCCAGATGGGTCCGCAATACGCTGAGGCCCTTGCTCTTGCTGCCGCCGACGCTGTGGCGCTCGCCGGGATAGAGCGCCATTTCGAACGGGATGGCCTTCTTCTGCAGGGCCGCCATCACCCGGGTGCTGTTCTCGAAGATCACGTTGTCATCGGCCATGCCGTGCAGCAGCAGCAGGCTGCCGGGCTTCAGACTGTCCAGGCGATTGAGGATGTCGGAGCGGGCGTAGCCATCCTTATTTTCCTCGGGCTTGCCCATATAGCGCTCGGTATAGGCGGTGTCGTAGAGGCCCCATTCGGTGGGTGGCGCGCCGGCCGCGCCGGCCTTGAACGGGCTGTTGTCGGCGGTCATCAGCATCAGGGTCATGAAGCCGCCGTACGACCAGCCCACCACGCCAAGATTGTCGGCGTCGACATAGGGCAGGGTCTTCAGATAGGCGGCCCCGACCAGTTGGTCCTCGACCTCCACCGTGCCCAGGCGGCGATCCAGGGCGCGCTTGAACTTGGCCGAGCGGTTGGCGCTGCCGCGATTGTCCAGCTTGAAGATGATGTAGCCGGCCTCGACATAGGTGCGTTCGCTGGCGCTCTGCCAGGTCTTGTTGACCCGCTGGACGTGCGGGCCGCCATAGACCGAGACGATGGCCGGATACTTTTTCGCCGGGTCGAAGTCGGACGGCTTGAGGATCGAATAGTGCAGGATCTCGCCGTCGGCGGCCTTCAGCTCACCATATTCCGGCGTGGTCAGGGTCGAGGCGTAGGGCCAGTAGGGGTGACCCTGCGCCAGCTTGTTCTCCTCGATCCAGCGCACGCGCTTGCCGTCGGGGGCGTAGAGCGCGGTCTGGGGCGGGGTCTTGGGATCGTTATACGAGCCGGCGAAGGCGCCGTTGGGCGCCACCTTGGCCGTCCACCAGCCGCCGGCCGGGGTCAGGGCCTTGGGCTTGCCAGGCTTTGTGTAAGAGACCTCATAGAGGCGGCGCTCCAGCGGCGTGTCGATCGAGGCGCCGAAGATCACGACCTGACGCTTCTGGTCGACGCCCTCGATCGCGGCGACCGGCCAGTCGCCCTGGGTGAGCTGGGCGATCAGCTTGCCGTCGGCGGCGTAGCGATACAGATGGTTGAAGCCTGACTTTTCCGACGACCACAGGAACGAGCCGTCCTTTAGCGGTTGGAAGTCGTCGGTGACTTCGATGAAATGGGCGTCGGTGTCGGTCAGGACGATCTTGCCCTGGCCGGTGGCGGGGTCGAAGGCGATCAGGTCGAGGGTCTTCTGGTCGCGGCTGAGTCGCTGGACATACAGGGTCTTGCCGTCGGCCGACCAGTCGACGCGGGCGACATAGATGTCCTTGTCGGCGCCCAGATCCAGTTGCACCGTTTTGCCGTCGGCCAGACCCTGAACGAACAGGTCGACCACGGCGTTGGGCCGGCCGGCGCGGGGATAGCGCTGGTTGACCACGGTAGCGCCGCCCGGGCCGATATCGGCGCGCGGCACGATGTCGACGCCGCTCTCATCGACGCGCGTGTAGGCGATCTGACTTTCGCTGGGCGACCACCAGTAGCCGGTGAAGCGGTCAAGCTCTTCCTGGGCGATGAACTCGGCGACGCCGAACGACAGGGTGTCCTTGCCGTCGGTGGTCAGGGCCCGTTCGGCCCCGCCGGTGATCGGCTTCAGATAGAGGTTCTGGTCGCGGACATAGCTGACGAAGCCGCCCTTGGGCGAGACCTTGGCGTCGACCTCGTCGCCGGGGGTTTCGGTCAGGCGGCTGACCTTGCCGTCGGCGACGCTGTCCAGATAGAGGTCGCCGTCCAGCGGCACCAGGATGAAGCGGCCCTGGCTGTCCCAGCTGTATTCGACGATGCCGCGCGATGACACCCTGGCCCGTTCACGGCGGGCCTTCTCGGCCTCCGACAGTTCCTTGGCGCCCGACGACAGGGCCGCGGAGTCGATCAGGCGATAGGGCTCGCCGCCCTTGACGTCGGCCGCCCACAGGTCCTGGACATTGGCGGCGTCGGCCTTGGCCTTCAGATAGGTGACGCGCTTGCCGTCGGGCGACAGGGCCACGCCCTTGGCCGTGGGACCGTTCAGGCCAGGATCGGCGAAGACGCGTTCCGGGGGCAGCTTTTCCGCCAGAACCGGCGATGACAGGGCGAGGCACGCCGCGAGGGCGGTAAGCGAGGGTCTGATCATGGCGCGGGACGCTATGCGCGCGCGGAGCTGTTGTCAGCAGGGAAAGTGTAGCGCCTGTGACTTGCCCCCGCCGCGCCTGCGGCGCTCCTCCCCCGGAGGGGGAAGATGAGATCAGCGCGTTTCGTCTTCCCCCTCCGGGGGAAGACGATCGCGAAGCGATCCGTAGGGGGCAAGGGGTCAAGCGACCCTAAGGGTCCCCGTATCCACTACCTGAGTGATCTTCACCGCGCCCTTCTCGTCGTGGATCCGCACCGTGACCAGGGGCGCGGCGCTGCTCCAATTGATCTCGATCATCCCGAAATTGCGCTCGCGCAGCACCGGCGAGACGCGGCGGGCATTGGGCGGGGTCACGGGCCAGACCTCGGTCAGGCCCGAGGAGGTGACGTCCCAGATCGGATAGGGGACGTTGTTGTTCAGGGTCGAGATCTCGGCGTAGTGGGTGTCGCCGCTGATGCAGAACAGGCGCTCGGCCCGCGTACGGCGGATCGTGTCGAACAGGCGCTGGTGGTCGTTGGCGTAGTTGATCCAACCCTCCCAGCCGGGGAAGTCGGCCAGCACCTGCAGGCTGGAGCCGAAGATCCGCAGATCGGCCGGTTCCTGAAGTTGCTCGTGCAGCCAGGCCCATTGCGGCTCGCCGATCATGGTGGCGTCCAGATCGGGGATGCGGTCATAGGGGCCGGGCGTCAGTTGGCCGGTCAGGCCGTGTCCCACGGCCCAGGCCTTGTAGCCGCCCTTGAAGGTCTTCTCGACCAGCGGCGTGCGGTTCCAGCGCAGGTCCGGCAGGATGATCTGCACCCGCCGGCCGTCGGGGCCGAAGACATAGGCGGCATAGACCCCGTCGCGCGTGCGGCGCGCCGAGTTCGCCGGCTCGCCCCAGAAGTCGCAGAACTGTCGACGGCTTTCGACCTTCATCGGATAGTCGCCGCCGGCGTCGTTCTCGCCAAAATCGTGGTCGTCCCAGATGGCGATGACCGGCGTGGTGTCGCGCAGGCGCTTGAAGCCCGGCTTGGCCGCCAGGGTGGCGTACTTGGCCGCCATCACCTTGGGGTCGCGGGTGTCGGCATAGATATTGTCGCCCAGGAACACGAACAGGTCGGGCTTCTGCTCCAGGATCGCGTCCCAGATCGGCTGGTCCTTGGACTGGTTGGCGCAGGAGCCGAAGGCGATGCGGGTCAGGGCGCGATCCAGCGCCGGGTGGGGGGCATCGACGGTGGCGGCGCGCGCGGCCGGAGCAACGGCCAGGGCGGCGGCCGACAGGCCCAGGGCGCTGCGGCGGGACAGGTCGGTCACGGGCATTTCCTCGTTTTGACGCGAGCTTGAACGACAAAGGGCCGGGAGTCTCCTCCCGGCCCCAAGCTTGACGCGGGTGAAAGGCCTAGAACGCCTTCTTCACCGAGACGAAGAACTGACGCGGCGGGGCGGTCAGCACCGTCTGGGCCGTGCCGGCGGCGTCGTTCTTGGCGAACCCGCCCGAACCGATGGTCGAGATATAGTCCTCGTCGGTCAGGTTGGTGATGTTGGCCTGGATCTCCAGGCCCTTGGTCCAGGCGTTGTCGTCGCCGAACCGGTAGCCCAGGGTCAGGTCGGCCACCGTGGTGGAGGGGGCCAGGCCGCCGATGTTCTCGTAGGTGTAGTAGCGTTCGCCGGTATAGGCGACGCCCAGCTTGCTGTAGAAGCCGCCCTGGTCGAACGAGAGCTCGCCCTTGAAGATGTTCTTGGGCGTATTGACGACGGTCTTGTCCTTGGTGCGGTAGGTCACCGCGCCCGTACCGTCGAACACGTCGTCCTGATAGCTGGAGTCATTGTAGGTGTAGGCGCCGTAGAGGCTCCAGGCGTCGGTCAGCTTGTAGGTGCCGGCCAGTTCCAGGCCCTTGGTCTCGACCGAACCGACGTTCGACAGAACGGCTGGCAGGCCCAGGATCGGGGCGGCGGTGCTGGCGGCCAGCAGACGGTTGTCGAAGGTGACGTGATAGACGGCGGCGACGCCCTGGAAGCGCTCGTTACGATAGCGAGCGCCCAGCTCGATGGTCTTGGAGCTTTCCGGCTTCAGGGTCTTGGCGATGTAGTCG
>JAHINZ010000439.1 GCA_018895795.1 Alphaproteobacteria bacterium | reverse complement strand
CGCGCTTGGCATGAACGAAGATGAACACCTCGATCAACGGCCATTCATGTTGCCGCCGCCATGGTGGCGCTAACGGAGGGTCGGGCGCGCTTTAGGCAAGCCCAAAAAAGGCCATCCACACGCTCGAAAGAGTTGTCATGACCAACAGGACGTCAAAGATGAAGTTCGCTCTGTGCGCCGCCGTCGCGGCTGTCGCCGCCGGCGCTTTCGCCCCCACCTTCGCCAGCGCCCAGGCCTATGGCCAATCCCGCTATGGCGGGGCCAGCTATGGCGGGGCCTATGACAACAGCGGCGGCTATTATGACCCCTGCCGCCGCAGCACCACGCAACGCGGCGCGGGCGGCGGCCTGGCCGGCGCCGGTCTCGGCGCGGTGATCGGCAGCGGCGTGGCGGGCCACGGCGCCAAGACCGAGGGCGCGGTCCTGGGCGGCCTGCTCGGCGCGGTGATCGGTAGTAATATCGGCAGGACCTCGGCCGCCTGCACGCCCGGCGCGGTTCCCCCGCCTCCCCCGCCGCCGCCTTCGGCCTACAATACCTATGACGATCGGTACGACGATCGCGCCGACAGCCGATACCAGGACAATCGCTACGAGGACACGCGTCGGGAAGCCGAGCGCGACGCCTATCGCCGCGGCTCCTCTTCGTATCGGGTGGAGCAGCGCTCTTCGTCCGACATCAACGGCTGCACCCTGGCCGAAAGCCCGATCTATCTGCCGGACGGCCGGGTCCAGAAGCGCTTCGTGCGGGTCTGCCCCGACGCCCAAGGCCGTTATCAGGTCGTCGACTAAGCCTCGCCGATGAGACGATCAGACGGCCGCCGGCTTGCGCTGGCGGCCGTTGTCTATTGGCGGCGCGCCCAGATCAGGCTCTCGACCTGGCCATCACCGCCGGGGATCGGGCTTTCGGCCTGGCCCATCACCGTCCAGTCGGCCTCTTCGAAAAAGGCGATGATCTCGCGCTGAACCCGGGCGATGGTCTCGGGATCCTTGACCAGACCGCCCTTGCCGACGTGCTCGCGCCCCGCCTCGAACTGCGGCTTGATCAGGGCAACCATCTCCGTACCCGACACCGCCAGCTCCATGATCGCCGGCAGGGCCTTGGTCATCGAGATGAAGCTGACGTCGCTGACGATGATGTCGGGCTCCTCCTCGATCCAGCTGGCGTCCAGGATGCGGGCGTCGGTGCCCGACAGGTCCATGACCCGCTCGTGATCGACCAGGCTGTGATGCAGTTGCTCGCGTCCCACATCGACCGCATAGACCTTGGCCGCGCCGCGCGAGAGCAACACCTCGGTAAAGCCGCCCGTCGAGGCGCCGATATCGACGGCGATCTTACCCTCGACGGCGATCGGCCAGAGGTCGAGGGCGTGGACCAGCTTCAGCGCGCCGCGTCCCACCCAGGGATGGGCCAGGGAGGCGCGAATCGACACGTGCTCCTCCACCATCTCCGAGGGCTTGAGCACCAGCACGCCATCGGCGCGCACCAACCCGGCCTCGATCGCTTCGCGGGCCTTGGCGCGGCTGTCGAACAGGCCGCGCTCCATCATCAGGACATCAACACGTCTACGAGTCATGGGCGGGGTTTAGCACGGACTTGCGGTCGAGGTCGCTTCGGGTTCAACTGAACACTGTTTACCGGCGCAGCAAGACGCCGGTCGCTTGGGAGGTTTCATGAAGTTCACGCGCCGCGGCCTGCTGGCCGCCTCGACCGCCGTCGCCGCCGCTTCGGCCGCCGACGCCAAGCCCAAGACCTCCGCGCCCGCCCCCTGGACCCCCGACGCCACCGAGATCGCCGGTCGCATCCGCCGCAAGGACGTCAGCGTCGTCGAGGTGGTCGAGGAGGCCATCCGCAAGGCCGAAGCCCTGCAGCCCCAGATCGGCGCGCTGGTGACCTCCGACTTTGACCGGGCCATGGACAAGGCCAAGAGCGGCCAGCTGTCGGGGCCGTTCGCCGGCGTGCCGTTCCTGATCAAGGACCTGGACGCCTATAAGGGCCTGCCCACCCGCTATGGCTCGCGAAGCTCGCTGGGCGCCCGGCCCGAGACCGCCCAGACCGCCTTCGTCGACGCCTATGACCAGGCCGGCCTGGTGGTGATCGGCAAGTCCGCGACGCCGGAATACGGCTTCCTGCCCACCACCGAGCCGCTCGGCTTCCTGCCCACGCGCAATCCGTGGAATCTCAAGCACTCGTCCGGCGGCTCTTCCGGCGGCGCGGCGGCGGCCACGGCGGCTGGCATGGTGCCCTTCGCCCACGCCAGCGACGGCGGCGGCTCGATCCGCATCCCGTCCTCCAACTGCGGTCTTTTCGGCCTGAAGCCTTCGCGGGGACGCATGCTCGAAGGCCGGCCCAACGGCAAGGGCATCGACCTTTCGGTGGCCCACGGCGTGACGCGCAGCGTTCGCGACTCGGCGGCCCTGTTCGCGATCAGCGAACGCACGGCGGCCGGCTCGCCCTTCGCCCCGATCGGCGTGGTCGCCGGTCCGGGCAAGATGAAAAAGCTCAAGGTCGGTCTGGTGATGAACACCGGCACCGGTCAAAAGCCCGCTCCCGAGGTCGTCACCGCCATCGAAGCCGCCGCCAAGCTGATGGCCAGCCTGGGCCACCATGTCGAGCCCACCGACTGGCCGATGGACGGACCGCGGTTTGGCGCCGACTTCACCGCCCTGTGGTCGACCGGCGCCGCGGAACTGGCGGCCGGCGTCAGCAAAGCCATGGGGCGAAAGGCCGATACCAGCGTGCTGGAGCCCTTCAGCCTGGGCATGGCCGATCTGGTCGCCAACCTGAAACCCGGCGATCTGGACGCCGCCGTCGAACGCCTGATGGCGGCCTCGCGGGCCTATGACGCCTGGCTCACGCGGTATGATGTGGTGCTGTCGCCGGTGCTGGGCAGCCCGCCGGTCGAATTGGGCTTTGTCAGCGGTTCGGTGCCGTTCGAGACCCTGCAGGCCCGGTTGATGACCTATGTCGGCTATACGCCCCTGCACAATGTCGCCGGGGCCCCGGCCATGAGCGTGCCGCTGCACTGGACCGCCGACGGTCTGCCGGTCGGCGCGCACTTCGCCGCCCGGGCCGGCGCCGAAAAGCTGCTGTTCCAACTGGCCTATCAGCTGGAGGCGGCCCAGCCCTGGGCCCATCGCAAGCCGCCGACCTCACTCTAATCTTGTCATCCCGGAAGCCT
>JAHINZ010000438.1 GCA_018895795.1 Alphaproteobacteria bacterium | reverse complement strand
TCAGCAGCACGCCGATCTCGCCGTCGAGATCATCGTCGGTGGCGACCACGATGCGCGAATAGGGGCAGCCGCGGATCTCCATCAGGATCTCCTCGGGCGTGTCGGCCAGGGAGATCCAGAACAGGTCGCGGCGCGGGGTCATGGCCACGCGCACCGGCCGGTCGCCCAGGCGCAGGACCTCCTGGATCATCGAGCGTTCTTCCGGCTCGATCAGGCCGGCGTCGGCGCCCTCGGCCAGCACGGTCTCGACCTCCTCGGCGGTCATGTCGTTGGTGCGCTCGTCGCGCACGCCCATCAGCTTGAGGATGGCGGCGGTCGAGACGGTCAGCACGGTCACGAACGGCCGCAGCACGGTGGCGACGATGGCCAGGAACGGCGCCATGCGGCGGGCGATGGCGTCGGGAAACAGCAGGGCCAGGCGCTTGGGCACCAGCTCGCCCAGGATCACCGACACATAGGTCAGGCCGATGACCACGACGGTGGTGGCGATGGCCTCGGAATGGGCCCCGATCACCGGGAAGGGCTTCAGATAGAGGTTCAGGGCCCCGGCGATGGTGGCCTGGCCATAGGCGCCGGCCAGGATGCCGATCAGGGTGATGCCCACCTGCACGGCCGACAGGAAGCGGGTCGGGTGCTCGGCCATGGCCAGGGCCAGCTTGGCGCCCTTGTCGCCGCGGTCGGCGAAGGTCTGCAGCCGGGCCCGGCGGGCGGAGACCACCGCCAGTTCGGACATGGAAAAGACCCCGTTCAACAGAACGAGGAGGAAGACGATGGCGAGCGCGAGGAGGATCATGGCCCTACTGGGTCGATGACGCGGCGCCGGACGGCGACCACGGCCCCGGCTTTCTTGACGCGGCGAGGGCGAACCGTTGGCGCACTATACTGAAGAAATCGCGCCAGCCCATAGGGCCGTGCGCGGCGGCGCTACAGCAGCCGCGTGCGGATGATCTGCGACAGCATGTCGATCAGCGACACCGCCACGACGATGACCAGCACGATGCAGCCGGTCTGGTCGAACTGGAAGGCGTTGATCGAGTCGATCAGGATCGCGCCGATGCCGCCCGCCCCGATCAGGCCCAGCACGGTGGCCGAGCGGCTGGAGGATTCGAAGCGATAGAGCGCATAGCTGGTCCACAGCGGCGCGACCTGCGGGATCACGCCCCAGACCACTTCCTGCAGGGTCACCGCGCCGGTGGCGCGCACGCCCTCGACCGGGCCCTTGTCGATCGACTCGACGGCCTCGGCGAACAGCTTGGCCAGCACGCCGCCGGTGTTGAACATGATCGACATCACGCCCGCGAACGGGCCCAGGCCGACGGCGGTGATGAAGATCAGCGCCACCACCAGGTCGGGAATCGAGCGGATCAGGTCGAGCAGGCGGCGCACCGGCTGCTGGATCCACACCGGCGTGATGTTGCGCGCGCCCAGCAGGCCCAGCGGGATCGCCACCACGATGGCCAGGGCCGTGCCCCACAGCGCCATCTGGATGGTTTCCCACATCTTGGCGATGAACAGGCTCCAGTCCATCGACAGGAACAGCTGCAGATCCCCGAACGGCGCGAAGAACTGCTTGGCGAAGGTCGCCATTCGCGAGGTGTCGGTGAACAGTTGCGGAAACTTGCCGATCTCGGCCGGGCGGAAGCTGACGACCAGCAGACCGATCACCCCGCCCCACAGCAGGATGTCGAACGCCCGGGCCGAGGCGGATCGCCTGGGCGGCGCCGGGATCGTCTCGGAACCCATCAAGGACCTCAGTTGGCCGGCGCGGCGAGGCCGGCCTTGCCGGCGGCGACCAGCCGCTCGGCCTTGACGCCGTCGAGGGCTTTCTGGGCGGCGGCGATCTTGGCCGCGTCGCCGGTTTCCTGGGCCATGCCCAGTTGCTCCAGGGCTTCCATCTCGCGCACCACCAGCAGGTGGGTGTTGTCGGCGGGCTTGAAGCCGCCCATCGACAGCTTGGCCAGATTGGCCCGCTGCTGCGCGGCGACCGGGGTGTCGCCCTGGCCGTAGGTCAGGAAGAACTGACGCACCTTTTCCTTGATCACCGGGTCCAGCGCCTTGCGCCAGACGATCGGATCTTCCGGCAGGGTGGGCGATTCCCAGATCACCTTGACCTTGCTGGACTGGGCCCCGCCGCGATCGGCGTTCAGGCGCAGGGCGGTGCTGTTATTGGTCGCCGCGTCCAGCTTGTGGTTGGCCACCGCGAACAGATTGGCGTCATGGCTGGCGCTGAGCACGGTCTTGAAGCAGTTTTCCGGCTTCTTGCCGGCCGGGATGAACACATAGGTCATCGGGGCCAGGGTGCCCGAGGTCGACTTCTTGTCGCCGATGCCGAAATTGAGGGTCTTGTCGCATTTCAGCAGGCCCTCGAGGGTCAGCTTGCTGTCGGCCGGGACGATGATCACCGACTTGTAGCCGTCGACGCCCGACGGATCGAAGGTGCGGGCGAACACCTCGCCGCCCGAGCGGCGCACGGCTTCCAGGCCCGACTGGTTGGAGAACCAGCCCACATCGGTCTGGTCGGCCCCCATGGCCACGATCAGCGACGAATAGTTGGACGAGAAGAACGGCTTCACCTTGTAGCCGGTCTGCTTTTCCATGTCGGCCAGGATGGGCTTCCAGTAGCTCTCCATGTTCTGGGCCGACTCGGTGGACAGGATCGAGAACACGATGGTGTCCTTGACCGGCGGCGTGGAGGACTTGGGCGCGCAGGCGGCCAGGGCAGGGCGGCGGCGGCCACGGTGAACAGGGTGCGGCGGATCATTGTGGCGCTCCTTCCCAAAAGACGTCTTCGAATTCCGGGCCATAGATATCGATGAGTTTTTCACGGTCCAGGCCGGAGGCCGGGCCGTCATAGACCTTCTTGCCCGCCTTCAAGGCCACGACGCGGTCGCAGTAGCGCAGGGCATAGTCAACCTGATGCAGGGTGACGACCACGGTCAAGCCGTCGGATCGATTGAGGTCGCGCAGGATCTCCATGACCTTGCGGGCCGAGACGGGGTCCAGCGAGGCGACGGGCTCGTCGGCCAGGATGATCTTGGCCTTCTGGACCAGGGCCCGGGCGATGGCGCCGCGCTGCTGCTGGCCGCCCGACAGGGTATTGGCCCGCTGGGCGGCGTAGTCGGCGACGCCGACGCGGTGCAGGGCCGCCATGGTCGCGGTCTGGGTTTCGGCCGGCCACAAGCCCAGCACGCCGCGCCAGAACGGGATGCGCCCCAGCGAGCCCAGGGCCACGTTGCTGAACAGCGACAGGCGGCCGACCAGGTTGAACTGCTGGGCGATGAAGCCGATGCGGATGCGGGCCTTGCGGACCTGGTCGCTGACCTTGCCCTTGGCCTGGACCGGACCGCCGAAGGCGGTGATCACCCCGCCGTCACGGGCGTCCCTGCCCTTGTCGGCGCCGTCGATGGTCTGCAGGCCGTCGATCGAGCGCAGCAGGGTGGACTTGCCCGAGCCCGAAGGACCGATGAGCGCGATCATCTCGCCGCGACCGACGTCGAGCGAGACAGCATCCAGCGCCTTGCGAGACCCGAAGGTCTTGGAGGCGGCGCGGATCGAGAGAACGGGGTCCGACGTCATGGTCGGGGCGAATCCTTAATGGGGTTTCGGGCGCAGGGGAATGCGTTCCCCGCTTTGATCGACCTTCGCAATGGATTTGTGACACTGGCGGATCAATTCGCCGACCGGCCGCGTTCCAAAAGGGTCTTTACATGACGGGGCGATGGCCCTATTTCGCTCGGCTCCGGCGGACCCGAAGTCCTCATAAGCGCTGCTAACGCCGGCCTGGGTTTAACTTCTGCAGGGGTCTACGTGAATTGCACACGTACCATACTCCCCTGGACCTGGTCCGTGAGCGGTCACCGGAACGTCCTGTCGCACTCGTGCGACCGAACGCGGTGTCGGTAGCGGCGCGCTGGTTCCAGTCCGAATTTAAAGGCGACGTCTTTTACGCGGTGAAGGCCAATCCTTCGCCGTGGGTGATCCGCGAGCTGGCTCAGTCCGGCGTGCGGTCGTTTGACGTCGCATCGCTGAACGAGATCGAACTCGTGGCCAACGAGGCCCCGGGCTCGCGCATGGCCTTCATGCATCCGGTCAAGAGCCGGGTGGCCATCTCGGCCGCCTATTTCGACCATGGCGTGAAGACCTTCTCGTTCGACACCCACGAAGAGCTGGCCAAGAT
>JAHINZ010000437.1 GCA_018895795.1 Alphaproteobacteria bacterium | reverse complement strand
CGCTGCCCCCTCAGTCGCTCCGCGACAGCTCCCCCAGAGGGGGAGCATCTAACGTCCGCCCACGGTCGAAACCAGCCCGCCGCATACCGCCGCAAACCAGACCTTCCCGCGCCCAACAAAAGGCCCGACGCCTGCGCGCCGGGCCTCCTGATTCCTCGATCAGGTTCAGACCCCCGCCCCTAGCCCTACTGGCTGAGACCGCCGCCCAGCGACAGCTGCCAGTGATCCGGCGTGCCGGGGGGAGGACGCTTGGGCCAGCGGCGTTCGAAGGCTTTCAGGCGTTCATCCAGATGGGCGAAGCGCGCCGCGTCGGCCGAGGTCGGCTCGACCTTGCGCACCGCGTGATAGTCGCCGACCTGTTCAAGCCGGACATCCATCCGCTTGTCGTGGGGCGTTCCGGCCTCGGGCGGCCGGGCGAGATAGGTGGTCACTTCCTCCAGCGCCTGCTCGAAGTCGTCGCGGGTGACGACGGGCTGCGGCCGGGAGCCCTCCGCATAGGTCCAGGGCTCACGAGCGGTGTTAGCCGCGCGATACTGGGCCTCGACGAATTCCCAATTGACCAGGCGATCCCACCAGGCCCCGAGGAAGCCCGCGCGATCGTTCTGGTGATCCAGATAATAGGCGTGTTCCCACAGGTCGCAGACCAGCAGGGGGGCGTCGGGGCCCGTGGCCAGGCTGCCGCCGTCATGGGTGGTCCGGACCGACAGGACGTCGCCGCGGGCGACAAGCCACACCCAGCCGGAGCCAAAATGGCTCTTCCCGGCGTCGATGAAGGCTTGCCGAAGCGCGCCCAGGCTCCCGAACGCGGCGTCGATGGCGCCCAGCAAAGGTTCGGCCGGCGCGGTTTCAGCGGCGGTCATGCCGTTCCAGAAAAAGGCGTGGTTCCAGGCCTGACCGGCGTTCTGCAGGAGCTTTTCGCGGTCCGGGGTGGCGGGCAGCCGCAGCAGGGTCTCGAGGCTGACACCGCCTTCGCTTTCCCCGACCAGGGCGTTCAGGGTCTCGACGTATTTGGCGTGATGCTTGTCGTGATGCAGCTTCATCGTGGCGGCCGAGAGCACGGGCTCAAGCGCGCTATAGTCAAAAGGCAGGTTGGGCAGCGCGAACATGGCGGTCCTCATCTTTGCCGCGCGCGGCCGGCGGCCGGCCGGCGCTGGGCGTCACGCGGCTTTGGGTTGCTGGCGGCTGGCCCGCGAGATCAGGTCTCCCGGACGGCCGGCGCGCCGGGTGGCGAGTGGATCAGCGCCTTTGACTCAATCGCTCAACCCGGCGGATGTTCCGATTTTTCGACGAAATCCCCGCAACGAAAAAGGCCCGGCGCTTCCGCGCCGGGCCTTTTTCGTTCTCCCCTTGCGGGAGACGGTGTCGCCGCCAGGCGACGGATGAGGGGTCGCGCGGACGGTTCCGCGAGACCCGTCCGCTCTGCGGCCACCGTCTCCCGCAAGGGGGAGACGGAAACCGACCCCTATTCCTTGGCGCGTTCCTGGTACGAGTTGTCCTCGGTCAGGATCACCACGCGGGTGCCCACGGCGATATAGGGCGGCACGGTGGTCTTGATGCCGTTGCTGAGCAGGGCCGGCTTGTACGAGGAGCTGGCGGTCTGGCCCTTCACCGAGGGTTCGGTGTCGACGACTTCCAGGATCATCGTGCGCGGCAGCTCGATGGCGATCGGGATCTCGTTGTGGGTCGACAGCTGCACCGTCATGTTTTCTTGCAGATAGGGCGCGGCGTCGCCGATCACGTCGGCGGTCGCCAGGACCTGGTCGAAGCTTTCCGGGTTCATGAAGTGGAAGCCCTCGCCGTCCTGGTACAGGAAGGTGTGGTCGCGCTGGTCGACAAAGGCGCGCTCGACCTGCTCGGTCGTGCGATAGCGTTCCGACACCTTCACGCCGTCGCTGATGCGGCGCATGTTCAGCTGGGTCACCGGGGTGCCCTTGCCGGGGTGGATGTTGTCGACGGTCAGAACGACATAGAGGCGGTTGTCCATGTCGACGACGGCGCCCTTGCGGAGCGAGCTGGCGGCTACCTTCACTTCTTTAGTCCTTAGGCTTTCCGGGCGCTGCCCGGAGATGGCCGCGCGAAGGGAGTAGAGATCTGATGACCGCCCTCCTATAGCGAACGCGGCAAGATCGCCAGTCTCTACTCCTCGGAGCCCCTTTTGGCCGCTGACGCCCCCTCGCCCTGGTGGACGCCCTCGGTCCACGCCGACCGTCGTCCGTTCCTGCTGGCCCGCAACGCCATCACCCGCGCCGTGCGCGGCTGGTTCGAGGCCGACGGCTTCCTCGAGGTGGAGGCGGCGGCCCTGCAGGTCTCGCCCGGCAACGAGGCCCATCTGCACGCCTTCGCCACCACGATGCTGAGCCTGATTGGCGAGCCGGACCAGACCTTCTACCTGCACACCTCGCCGGAATTCGCCTGCAAGAAGCTGCTGGCGGCGGGGGAGGAGAAGATCTTCGACTTCGCCCGGGTGTGGCGCAATCGCGAGCGCGGGCCGCTGCACCACCCTGAATTCGTGATGCTGGAATGGTATCGGGCCGGCGCGCCCTACGAGACGCTGATGGACGATTGCGCCGCCTTGCTGGCCCTGGCCGCCGAGACGGCCGGGACCCGGATGTTTTCGTTCCGGGGCCTGGACTGCGACCCCTTCGCCGCCCCCGAACGGCTGAGCGTGGCCCAGGCCTTCGCGCGCCACGCCGGCGTGGACCTGCTGGCCAGCCTCTCGCCCAGCGGCCAGACCGACCGCGACGCCCTGGCGGCCTCGGCGAGCGCGGCGGGGATCCGGGTGGCCGCTGACGACCGCTGGGCCGACGTGTTCAGTCGGGTGATCGTCGAGAAGGTCGAGCCCCGGCTGGGCGTCGGGCGCGCCACGATCCTGTGCGAATACCCCGTGGCCGAGGCCGCCCTGGCGCGGCCCAAACCGGGCGATCCGCGGGTGGCCGAACGTTTCGAGCTCTATGCCTGCGGGGTCGAGCTGGCCAACGCCTTCGGCGAACTGACCGACCCCGCCGAACAGCGTCGCCGCTTTGGCCTGGAGATGGACGAGAAGGCGCGGATCTACGGCGAGCGCTATCCGATCGACGAGGACTTTCTGGCGGCGCTGGCGATCATGCCCGAGGCCTCGGGCTGCGCCCTGGGCTTTGACCGGCTGGTGATGCTGGCGGCGGGCGCGACGCGGGTGGATCAGGTGATGTGGGTGCCTGTGGCTTAGCGGCGGACACTGGCCCCCTCCGCGCCTTCGGCGCTCCTCCCCCGCAGGGGGAAGACGGTCGCGAAGCGACCCGTAGGGGGCCCGCGTGGCGTTTGGATTGTATCCGAGGCCCTTTTCCGCCATATCCGCCCTCCCATGCCCCCCGCCAACACCCTCCGCTCGGCGCAAGCCCTGGCCGACGCCGGCCTGATCGCTCCCGAGCGCCTGCCGGCGCTGGAGCAGGTCGCGGCGCGCTATGCGGTGGCGATCACCGCCGACATGGCCGCCCTGATCGAACCGGCCAACGAAGCCGACCCGATCGCCCGTCAGTTCGTGCCGCAGGTGGCCGAGCTGATCTCGACGCCCGGCGAGGACCCCGACCCGATCGGCGACCTGACCCACAGCCCGGTCGAGGGCATCGTCCATCGCTATCCCGACCGGGTTTTGCTCAAGCCCACCCACACCTGCGCGGTCTATTGCCGGTTCTGTTTCCGTCGCGAGATGGTCGGGCCCGAGGGGCTGAGCACCCTGTCGCCCGAGCAGCTGGACGCCGCCTTCGCCTATATCGCCGAGCGGCCCGAGATCTGGGAGGTGATCATCACCGGCGGCGATCCGCTGGTGCTGTCGCCGCGCCGCCTGCGCGACCTCGGCGAGCGGCTGGCGGCGATCGAGCATGTGAAGGTGGTGCGCTTCCACACCCGCGTGCCGGCCGTCGATCCGGCGGCGATCACCGATGCGATGGTCGCGGCGCTGAAGGCCTCGGGCAAGGCGGTCTATGTGGCCCTGCACGCCAACCACGCCCGCGAACTGACCCCCGCCGCCCGCGCCGCCTGCGCCAAGATCGTCGACGCCGGGATTCCGATGATCAGCCAAACCGTGCTGCTGGCCGGGATCAATGACGACGCCGAGACCCTGGGCGCCCTGATGCGGGCCTTCGTCGAGACGCGGATCCGCCCCTACTACCTGCACCATGGCGACCACGCTCCGGGCACCGCCCACCTGCGCACGACGCTGGCCGAGGGTCAGGCGATCATGAAAGCCCTGCGCGGAACGGT
>JAHINZ010000436.1 GCA_018895795.1 Alphaproteobacteria bacterium | reverse complement strand
TCAGCCGCGCCCACGGCGGCTTCATGGCCAAGCTGTTCGCGCAGGAAGTGCCGGAAGTCTATGACGGCGTCATCGAGATCCGCGCCGTGGCCCGCGACCCGGGCTCGCGCGCCAAGATGGCCGTGATCTCCAACGACAGCAGCATCGACCCCGTCGGCGCCTGCGTCGGCATGCGCGGTTCGCGCGTGCAGGCGGTGGTGGCCGAGCTGCAGGGCGAGAAGATCGACATCATCCAGTGGTCCGAGGACGAGGCGACCTTTATCGTCAACGCCCTGGCCCCCGCCGAGGTCTCCAAGGTGGTGATGGATGAGGAAGACGAGCGCGTCGAAGTGGTCGTGCCTGACGAGCAGCTGTCGCTGGCCATCGGCCGCCGCGGTCAGAATGTCCGTCTGGCCTCCCAGCTGACCGGCTGGCAGATCGACATCATGACGGAAAGCCAGGAGAGCGAGCGCCGTCAGAAGCAGTTCACCGAAACCACGGCCCTGTTCCAGGAAGCCCTGGACGTCGACGAGGTCATCGCCCAGCTGCTGGTCACCGAAGGCTTCGCCGCGGTGGAAGACGTCGCCTATGTCGAGTCGCACGAGATCGCGGCCATCGAAGGCTTCGACGAGGAAACCGCCGAGGAACTGCAGGTTCGCGCCCGCGAATTCCTGGATCGCGAAGCCGCCGCTCTGGACGCCAAGCGCGTCGAGCTTGGCGTCGAGGACCCGGTGCTCGAGATCGAGGGCGTCACCCTGCCCATGGCCGTGGCTCTGGGCGAAGGCGACGTGAAGACCGTCGAGGATCTGGCGGGTCTGGTGCCGGACGACATGCGGGGCTGGTTCGAGACCAAGAACGGCGAGCGCGTGCGCGAGCCGGGTATTCTGGAAAGCTTCAACCTGTCGCCGGAAGACGCCGAGGCGCTGATCATGCGCGCCCGGGTGGTGATGGGCTGGGTCGAGGCCCCGCCGGAACCGGACTATGAAGAGCCCGTCTATGAAGAGGGCGAGTTCGAGGGCGAGGCGGTCGAGGCTGAAGCCGAAGCCGAAGCCGAAGAGCCCGCCGTCGTCGAAGAGACGCAGGACTAGAAAGCGCCTCGGCGCTTCCGGTTCGCCGGGAGGGCCGAGGTCTTTCGCGACCTCATGGACCAGGACCCCCTCGATTTCCCCGCTGATCTCGGCGACAGCGCCGTCGATCCGCGCGCCCCGAAGACCCATGCCGAGGCTTTCCGCCTGCGCAAGGATGTCGTTTTGGGCGAGGCGACCGACGAGACCAAGCTGATCCGCTTCGTCGAGGGGCCGGGCGGGATCGTGGTTCCAGACCTGGCGCGCAAACTGCCGGGGCGGGGGATCTGGGTCGGCGCCGACCGCGCCTCGATCACAGCCGCCGCTAAAAAGGGCCTGTTCTCGCGGTCGGCCAAGACCAAGCTTACGGCCCCCGGCGACCTGGCCGATCAGGTCGAAGCCTTGCTGGCCAAGCGGGTTCTAGACGGTCTGGGCCTTGCGCGCCGGGCCGGAAACATTATCTCGGGCTTTGAGAAAGTCGTCGCCGCGCTGAATTCCGGCAAGACGGCTTGGCTGATCGAGGCGTCGGATGGGGCCGATGACGGTCGCCGAAAGATGCTCACCGCCGTCTATAAGGCCCCGAATACCCCGCGAATCCTGGGGATGTTCACTTCCGACGAATTGGGTTTGGCCTTGGGCGGTGAGAATGTGATACACACGGCGCTTCTTGCTGGGCGTGGCACTGATCGCTGGACTTTGGACGTCGAGCGGTTATCAGGCTTTCGCCCGCTACTCCCTCCGACCTGGTCGGCGAGTTGGCGCGAGGAGCCCTAGGGTCTTTCGATTGAACCGGCGTGGCCGGTCTGATCGCAAGGCTCTAGAATCTTTGAGGTGGAGCTCGGCCCCCCTGGGACCGGGCCCGTGAGTGAAGGGTCGGGAAACGCGCTTCCTTCGTGGGAGTACGTCCGGGCCCCTTTCTCACATGGAACGAACGGTTTTTGGCTGGGCCCTCCCGGCGGAAGTACAAGCGAGCGCATGAGCGACGAGAACGATAACGGTCGGCCCGGCACCCCAGGTGGGCGCGCGCCCATCACACTGAAGCCCCGCCAGGGCTCGGTGAGCGCCGGCGTGGTGAAGCAAAGCTTCAGCCACGGCCGCACCAAGACGGTAGTGGTGGAAACCAAGCGGACCCGTCCGCACGCCGC
Organism: Alphaproteobacteria bacterium; assembly: GCA_018895795.1. GTDB lineage: Bacteria > Pseudomonadota > Alphaproteobacteria > Caulobacterales > Caulobacteraceae > Caulobacter. The sequence continues at coordinate 1,561 of JAHINZ010000436.1, read as the reverse complement.
GCCGGCCGGCAACATGGCCGCGCCGTCTTCGGCCGAGCGCCGCCACACCAACGAACCGCGACCGTCCTCGCCATCCGGCGGCGGTGGCGGATCGGCCGGCGGTCTCTCGCAGGACGAGATGCGCGCCCGTCAGCGCGCCATCGAGGCGGCTCGCGAGAACCAGGACCGACAAGCGTCGCAACGCGCCGCTGAGGAGGTCCGCGTTCGAGCGGCGGAAGCCGCCGCGCGCGATGCGGCCGCGAAGGCTGCCGCCGTGGCCAAGGCCGCGGCCGAGCCCGTCTCGGCTCCGGTCGTGGTCGCCGCTCCGACGGCTCCGGCTCCCGCTGCTCCGGTCGCTCCGGTTCCGGTTGCGCAGGCTCCGGTGATCCCGACGCCCGCGCCGCAAGCGCCGGTCGCCGCGGCTCCGGCCGCGCCGCGCGCCGAGGCGCCGCGTCCGGCCGCGCCCAATCCGAGCCAGACCCGCACCTACGAGCCGAGCCGCGAACGTCGCGACGATCGCACCTCGACGACGACCTATCGTCCGCCGGCGGGCGACCGCGCCCCGCAGGGTGATCGTCCGCAAGGCGATCGTCCCGCGCCCGGCCAGCCGTTCAACCAGCGCGCTCCGCGCCAGGACGGCCCCTACAACCAGCGCGCGCCGCGTCCCGACGCGGCCGCGCCGCGTGGCCCCCGTCCTGAGGGCGGCTTCCGCAACGACCGCCCGCAAGGCGATCGTCCGCCGCAGGGCGACCGTCCGCAAGGCGACCGCCCGACCCAGACCGTCCGCTATTCGGCCCTGGCTCCGCGCCCGGCGCCCGGCGCCCGTCCGGGCCCCGGCGCCCCGCGCGGCGCGCGTCCTGGCGTTCCGGCCGCCGCTCCGGCGACCCCGGAAGTCCAGCGCGCCATGCGTTCGGCCCCGCGTCCCGGCGGCGAAGTCAGCCGCCGGCCCGAGGATGACGACGATCGGCGCAAGGCCGCCGCGCCCGGCAAGGCCGTGTCGCGCGCCAAGGGCGCTCCTCAGCGCCGCGAAGGCCGCCTGACGATTCAGACCGTGGCCGGCGATGGAGACTCCGCCGACCGCATGCGCTCATTGGCCTCGGTTCGCCGGGCCCGTGAACGTGAGAAGGAAAAGCGTCGCGGCGGTCCGGCCGAGCAGGTCAAGGTTAGCCGCGAAGTGATCATTCCAGACGTCATCACCGTGCAGGAACTGTCCAACCGGATGGCCGTGCGGGGTGTCGAGATCATCAAGTTCCTGATGCGTCAGGGCGTGATGCTGAAGGTCAACGACGTCATCGACAACGACACCGCCGAGCTGGTGGCCACCGAATTTGGTCACACCGTGCGCCGCGTGTCGGAAGCCGACGTCGAAGAAGGCTTCATCGGCGCCGAGGACATCGACGATCACCTGGAACCGCGCCCCCCGGTCGTCACGATCATGGGTCACGTCGACCACGGCAAGACGTCGCTTCTGGACGCCCTGCGCTCCACGGACGTGGCGGCCGGCGAACACGGCGGCATCACCCAGCACATCGGCGCCTATCAGGTTCGCCTGAAGGACGGTCAGCGCGTGACGTTCCTCGAC
>JAHINZ010000435.1 GCA_018895795.1 Alphaproteobacteria bacterium | reverse complement strand
TTGATCTGGAGCGGACCGCAGACCGGCTGGAATTGTCGGTGTATCGCGGCAAGGTGCGGCTGAGGCCTCATGGGTTGGGCGCGGCCGCGGCCGATCTGACCCTGGGTCAGCGGGCGACGGCGGGCGACGGCGCCCTGTCGAAAACCCGCCTCTTTGACGCCGCCGCCGACGACTGGCGCACGGGTTGGGTGGAGACCGACGGCCTGTCGCTCGAGCGTCTGGTCGAAAGGCTCAATCGCCACACGACCCGGCCCATCGTCATCGCCGATCCGGCCTTCGGGCGTCAGCGCGTGGCGGGACGGTTCCGCCTGGACGAGCCCGACGTCCTGGTGCGGAATCTGGCGCTGATGCACGGCTTCAAGGTTCGCGAGGCGCCAGGTCAGCTCGAGCTGACCCGCTAGGCGGCGGGTCGTCTTCTAAACTTCACAAAAAACGCTGTCCTGAAAGCGGAGCCGCCCGCGTCTTTCCCCCGACGCCGGCGAGGACGCCGCGCGAAAGTTCTGGGGACCTACACCGATGTTCAACCGCATGATCTGGCGGTCCACCGCCTCCGCCCTGGCCCTTCTGGCGACCGGCGTCGCGTTCGCCGCGCCGGCCGCAGCCCGCGCCGCGACGGCCGCCGTCAAGGCCGAACTGGCCATTCCGGCCAGCGACCTGTCGACCGCCCTGCCGGCCTTTTCGCGAGCCACTGGCCTGCAGGTCCTGGCCGACCCCGCCCTGATCCAGGGCAAGCGGACCTCGGGCGTCAAGGGAACGATCGATACGGACCGCGCCCTGACCCAGCTGCTGCGCGGCACGGGCCTGACCTTCGTGCGCAGCGGCGGCAGCGCCATCCTGCGGCCCGCCGCCCAGCCCATCTCGACCCGCGCGCCGGCGGCTGAAGCGACACCCGCGGCCACGGCCCCCGTGGTCGCGGCCGAAGACAACATGATCGAGGAACTGGTGGTCACCGGGGGCTTCGCCAACTCGCTGGCCCGCGCCCTGGCCGACAAGCGCAAGGCCGCCAACGTCATCGACGCGATCTCGGCCGAGGACATCGGCAAGTTCCCCTCCAACAATATCGCCGAGGCCCTGCAGCGGGTGCCCGGCGTGGCCATCACCCGCGATCGCGGCGAAGGCCTGTTTGTTCGCGTGCGCGGCCTGGGTCCCAATTTCCAGATCGTCACCCTGAACGGCCGCAGCGCCGCCGTGAACGAGAACATGCGCGACTCCGGCCAGAGCGGCCGCCAGTTCCGCTTCGACACCCTGCCGTCCGAGCTGGTCGCCGGGGTCGAGGTGGGCAAGACGCCCCTGGCCTCGCTGGACGAGGGCGCGATCGGCGGCGTGGTCAACGTCAAGACCTTCCGCCCGCTGGATCTGGGTCGCAGCACCCTGGCGCTGTCGGCCACCGCCAGCGCGCCGCAACTGGCCGACGCCGTGGATCCCCGCGTCTCGGGCCTGGCCAGTTGGACCAATGCGGCCGGGACGTTCGGCGTGCTGGCCGCCGTGGTCTATGACCAGCGCACCCTGCGCCAGGACCGCATCACCGGCGTGGGCTGGAGCTATTCAGACCCCACCACCACCTTGGGCAAGAGCCTGATCGCCCAGGGGATCAATCTCTATCCGACCGCCATCCGCCCGACCCTCGAGCGCGAGGATCGCGAGCGCAAGGGTGTGGTGCTGTCGGCGCAATATCGCCCGACCGACGAAACCGAGATCACCCTGGACGCCAGCTACACCAAGCTGGACGACCACTATGACGAGCTGACCTATTCGGTGGATCAGGGCGTCGCGACCCTGGTTCCGGGTTCGGCGGTGATCAAGGACGGCGTGCTGGTCGGCGGCACGGTGACGTCCACCACCCAGATCGGCCGCGAGGTCAGCGACCTGGCCCATGACAACATCATGCTGGCCGGCAAGATCCGTCAGAAGCTGGACGACTGGACCCTGACCGCCGACCTGGCCTATGCGCGGGCCTATTCGGAGACGTCCAAACCGATCACCCGCACGCGCCTGCTGGGTCCGATCGGTCAGACCACCTTCAACATGACCAAGGCCGACGACGAGGCGGTCCCCAGCGTCAAACTGCTGACCAGCGACCTGAGCAACCCGTCGCTGCTGCCGTTCCGCCGGATCGAATATCGGGTCAACAACTCCACCGACAATGAAACGGCCATCCAGTTCGACGCCGAGCGGCCGGTGGCCTGGGGGCCCCTGACCCGCGTGCAGGTCGGCGTGAAGTATCGTGAGCGGGAACGCGCCTACAACCGCGCCGACATCAACTACACGACCAACCTGGCCGGCAAATATTTCGGGGCCGCCTATTTCGACGCCTTCCCGGTCAGCGACTTCCTGGGTGATGTGTCCGGGACCCTGCCGACCACCTGGGCCATGCCCGACCCGGCCGCCTTCTGGGCCCTGGCCGACAAGACCCAGACCGGCACGGCGCGCGCCGACCAGCGCAATTCCTACGCCGTGTCGGAAGACATCGCCGCCGCCTACGCCCTGACCGACATCGACACCACGCTGATGGGTCTGACCCTGCGCGGCGAGGTCGGCGTCCGCGCCGCCCAGACCAAGCAGGTCTCGTCCGGCTACGCCGACAACGGCAAGGCGGCCATCCCGGTGCGTTTCGAGAAGACCTATAGCGACGTCCTGCCCACCGCCAACTTCGTCCTGGAACTGTCCGACACCCTTCAGGCCCACGTCGCGGTCGCCAAGGTGATCACCCGGCCGTCCCTGGCCGATCTGGCCCCGCGCCTGACCTTGAACTCGTCGGGCACGGTGTTGACCGCGGTCGGCGGCAATCCGGAGCTTCGCCCGTTCGAGGCCTGGCAATATGACGCCACCCTGGAATGGTACTTCGCCCCCGGCAGCGCCCTGATCGCCGGGGCGTTCTACAAGGACATCACCACCTTCGTTTACAGCCAGAAGACCAATTTCGTGGTCGACGGCCAAACCTACGTGCTGACCTCGCCGACCAATGGCGGCGCCGCCACGATCAAGGGCGTGGAGCTGGCCTATCAGCACCTGTTCAAGAGCCTGCCGGCCCCGTTCGACGGCCTGGGGTTCCTGGTCAACTATACCTACACCGACACCGAGGCGACCTATTCGCCGACCCTCAAGGACCAGATGGTCAATGTCGCCAAGAACAGCTTCAACGTGACCGGCTTCTACGAGAAGGACCGCTTCGCGGCGCGCGCCAGCTATAGCTGGGTGGACGACGTGCTGCAGGACGTGGGCGGGGCGGGGCTGTCGGCGCTCAACGACAGCGCCTTCGGTTCGCTGGACGCCAGTGTCAGCTACAAGATCACGCCGCAGATCACGGCGGCGATCGAAGGCCAGAACCTGACCGACGCGGCCCAGTGGCAATTCGTCAAGGGCGGCTGGTTCGGCGGCTACACCCACTATGGCCGCACCCTGAGCCTTGGCCTGCGCGCCAAGTTCTAGAGCGCCCCGTATCCCCTCGACCGGCCCGCGCGGTTCGCCGCGCGGGCCGGTCTTTTAGGAGCGCTTTGCGCTCACCGCGATGATCGCAATAGTAGCGTCGCAGTTCAGGACTAGGGTCGGCCCATGCGCATGTTCCTTTCGAAGACCCGTCGCGGTCTGCTGTCCCACGCCATCCTCGCCGCCGCCCTCGGCCTTATCGCGGCGGCTCCGGCTTCGGCCCATCCCGGCCATGCTGTCCAGCCCATCGCCCCGGCGCACAAGGCCGCGCGTCCCGCCAAGCCGTCCGAGCGGCGCTGGCTGGCCGGCGATCACCACGTCCACAGCTGGTTCAGTGTCGGGGTCAAGCCGTCGGACGTTCCCGGCCAGCCGCCGGAGCTGATCAAGGCCGGCGACGCCGTCAATCCGATCACCGTCAACGCCCGCCAGGCCGCCGCCCACGGCCTGACCTGGATGGTCGCCACCGATCATGGCGGCCCCAACCACGCCAAGCTGAACCGCGACCAAGCCTATCCCGAGCTGCTGAAATCGCGAACCCTGACCCCCGGCGTGCTGCAGTTCTGGGGCATGGAGCTCGACACCCCGGCGGCCGAGCATTCCAGCGTCATCGTGCCCCGCTCGCCGATGGAGCGCGAGGCGCTGTTCGGGATCGAACACGACTATAACCGGCGCGAGCCCTGGCCCGCCGATCCGGCCCGCGACACCGAGCCCTTCATGCTGGACGCCCTGCGCCACATGCGGTCTCTGCCCCAGCCGCCGGTGGTGATCGCCAACCATCCCTCGCGCACGGCGCAGACGCCCGGAACCTATGGCCTGGTCTCGCCGGCCGAGCTGCGCAACTGGAACGACACGGCGCCCAATGTCGCCGTCGGCATGGAGGGCGCGCCCGGACACCAGGCCTCGGCCCTGAATCCGGACGGCTCGGCCAAGTCGGACGGCGACCGGGGCAGCTATGGCCACGCGCCGACCTTGGGCGGCTTTGACCGCATGACCGCCCAACTGGGCGGCTTCTGGGACTCGATGCTGGGGGAGGGCCGCCACTGGTGGATCACCTCGACCTCGGACTCGCACCGCCATTACACCGAGGGTGGCAGCGACTTCTGGCCCGGCGAATATTCCAAGACCTATGTGAAGGCCGCCCAGACCTATGACGACGTGCTGGACGGGCTGCGCAATGGCCGGGTGTTCGTGACCCTGGGCGATCTGGTGTCCGAGGTCGACATCACCGCCATGACCGCCGATGGCCGCCAGCAAGCCGAGATCGGCGGGCGGCTGGAGGTGGCGGCGGGCAGCGACGTCACCCTCGTCATCCGGGTGCGCGACCCGGCGGGCCAGAATTTCGGCGGGTGCTCGCCCGAGGTCGCCCGTATCGACCTGATCCAGGGCGACGTCACCGGCCCGGCGGCCGATCGCGCCCAGGATTCCAACCCCACCACCCACGTCGTCCGTCGCTTCACCCCCGCCACCTGGGTGCGGGACGGCGAGCGCCTGTCGATGGTCTATGTGCTCAAGGACGTGCGCCGCTCCAGCTATGTGCGCGTGCGCGGCACCAGCGGCGCGGAACTGGAACCCCAGCCCGACCCGCTGGGCGAGGACCCCTGGTCGGACCTGTGGTTCTACGCCAACCCGATCTTCATCGCGGTGAAGTGAGCCGCCTGGACGGGGGGCTGAACGCGCGCCTCGCGGGCGCGTCGAGAAACGGATGACGGCGCCGTGGCGACGGCGGCCGAAGCCTTGAATTGAGGCTTCGGCCGCTATGGCGGCGTTTCTATCTCGACTACGGGGGAAAGGGGCATGGGTGCGTTGGGCCTTCTAGGTCTGACGCCCGTCAGGCGGTAGATGCTAGGCTGCAGCTTGCGGCTCGACCGATCGCCATCCTCACGGCGCGCGGGGGCTGGGCCACAGGGGGAGAAGGCGCGATGGCGAACCACGAGTTTTTTGATGCCGGCGACGTGGCCTTGCAGTCCGGCGCGGTGCTTCCCGCGACCCGAATCGCCTACCGCACCCATGGCCGCCTGAACGCCGCCCGCGACAACGCCATCGTCTATCCGACCCACTATTCCGGCACGCACGACAGCAATGCCTGGGCGATCGGACCGGGTATGGCGCTGGATCCCGAGGTTTATTTCATCGTCGTCCCGAACATGCTCGGCAACGGCCTGTCGTCATCGCCCAGCAACACCGGGGCGCCGCACGATGGCCCGCGGTTCCCGGCGGTCACGGTGCGCGACAATGTCATTCTTCAGCACCGGCTGGTCACGGAACGGTTTGGCGTCGACACCGTGGCGCTGGTCACAGGGCACTCGATGGGGGCGCAGCAAACCTTTCAATGGGGGGCGCTGTTCCCCGAGATGGTGCAACGGATCGCGCCCTTCTGCGGCTCGGCGCGCACCTCACGGCACAACTGGTTGTTCCTCGAAGGCTGCAAATCCGCTCTGCTCGCCGACGCCGCCTTCGCGGGCGGCGACTATGCCGCTCCGCCCATCCTGGGTATCCGCGCCTTTGCGCGGGTATACGCCGGCTGGGCCTGGTCGCAGACCTTCTTCCGGCAGCAGCTGGATCGCGAGCGTCTGGGTCAGTCGTCCCTGGAGGCCTTCCTCGCCCAGGCCTGGGAGCCGTCCTTTCAGGCCCATGACGCCAATAATCTTTTGGCGATGCTGGCGACCTGGCAGGCCGCCGACATCAGCGCTGATCCGCGCTTCGATGGCGATTTGCCCAAGGCGCTGGCCGCCGTCACCGCCAAGGCCATCGTCATGCCCTGCCGCACGGATCTCTATTTTCCGCCCGAGGACAGCGAGATCGAGGTCGCGCAGATGCCCAACGCGGAATTGCGGATCATCCCCTCCGTCTGGGGCCATATGGCGGGCGGCGGCATCAATCCCGAGGATGCCATGTTCATCAATGCCGCGCTCAAGGACCTGTTGGCGCGGTAGCCTGGAAGGGCGTTTTGGCCTGGCCGCCCGAGCGGGCATCGCCAGCCTCTGATAGTCGTGGGATCGTCGGTGAATCGTCGAGGGCTTGGCGTGCCCCTTTCGGCGCCGCGCTCGACGGGACGCTGGAACCAGAACGGAACGTGACATGATCGAACTCTCAGCCTGCGACGCCGTCGCCGCCATGCGGGCGGGGGATATCGCCGCCGAGGCCTATGCCGAGGCCCTGTTGGCGCAGTGCGTGGCCGGCCGCGAGCTCAATGTCTTCATCACCCAAGAGCCAGAGCAGGTGCGCGAAGCGGCCCGCGCGGCCGACCGCCTGCGCGCGGCCGGCGGATCGCTGGGCCTGCTGCACGGCCTGCCGATCCCGATCAAGGACAGTATCAACACCTGTGACCTGCGCACCACAGCCGGGACGCGGGCGCTCTCCGCCTTCCAGCCAGCGGCGGACGCCACCGCCGTGGCGCGGCTGCGCGCCGCAGGCGCCAGCGTGCTGGGCAAGACCAATCTGCACGAACTGTCGTTCGGCTGGACGAGCAACAACCAGGCCTTTGGGGCGGTGCGCAATCCCTACGATCCGCGACGCATACCCGGAGGCAGCAGCGGCGGGACCGCGGCGGCCGTGGCGGCCCGGATGGCGCCGCTTGGCGTGGCGGAAGACACCCAAGGCTCGATCCGCGTGCCCGCGGCCCTTTGCGGCGTTTGCGGGTTTCGGCCCACCACGGGCCGCTACCCCAATGACGGCACGGCGCCGATCACCCCGCTCTTCGACCAGATCGGTCCGCACGCGCGCACGATCGAGGATCTTGTGCTGTTCGACGCCGTGATGACCGGCGATCAGCGACCGGTGGCGCCAGCGGAACTGCGCGGTCTGCGGCTGGGCGTCGCCCGTGGCTTCTATTTCTCGGGCCTCGACCCCGAGGTCGAACAGCAGATGGACGCGGTGATGGCGCGGCTGCGCGAGGCCGGCGTCGTGCTGGTGGAGGCCGAGATTCCCGACCTTGCGACGTTGGTCGCCCAGGTCACAGCGCCGATCCAGATCCACGACGCCGCCGCGTCTTGGATCGCCTATCTGAAGGCCTCGGGCGCGCCCGTGAGCCTCGCCGAGTTGGTCGAGTCCGTCAGCCCTGACGTGAAGGCGGTGTTCGAGCGATTTGTGATGCCGGGCGCACCCTTGACGATCCCGGAGGCCGCCTATGCCGCCGCCCGCGATGTCCACCGTCCCGCCCTGCAAAGGCTGTTCGCCGCCTACTTCGCGCAGCAGGGCGTCGCCGCCATGCTGTTTCCCGCCACCATGACGCCAGCCACCCTGATCGGGGAGGACGAGACGGTGCTGATCGGCGGCGTCGCGATCCCCTTCCAGACCGCCATGGCGCGCAATATCAGCCCGGGCAGCACCGTGGGCCTGCCCGGGCTGGTCCTGCCGACCGGGCTGACCCGAGATACCCGCCTGCCGCTGGCGCTGGAACTTGACGGACCCGCCGGGCAGGACCGCAGCCTGCTCAGCCTCGGCCTGGCCCTCCGCGCCCTGATGCCGCCGATGCCCGCACCTGACTTGACCGTGCGGCCAACCAGCCTGGCCTGAGGCGGGTGCTCGACGAGCGGCGACTCGTCGCCGTTTGGACGCGGTGAGCCGCCGGCCAGCGCGGGCTCACGCCTGGACTGAGCGCGTCGCGCCAGAGCGACGGCGCGTGTCGGCGCCGGCGGCCTCACGCCAGCGCCTCGGCGGCCAACCGCGGGGGCGGGCGGAAGACGCGCAAGCTTGACCGATCAGGACCTCTGACAAGTGCGGGGCGGAAAAGTCATCCGGCGACCTCAGGACGGGCCCGTCCTGGCCATTGGCGAGCCGTCGAGGGCACGTGGATTGGGTGTGTACCGCTGTCTGCGGAACCCTTAAGTCTCAGTTTTCATGGAGATAAAAAAGACGCTTGGGTCGTGGCGGTGAGAGAGGGATTCGAACCCTCGTTAGGCTTTCACCTAAACACGCTTTCCAAGCGTGCGCCATCAACCACTCGGCCACCTCACCATGCGCACGGAATCGGAGGCGGTTGAGGCCCCCCTTCGCAGGAAGGCGCGCAATATACTCACGGGGCCTTCCGGGGCAAGCGCCGATGAGGGGTGAAATGTCGGTCGCGAGCACATATATCCACCCAGACGTTTTTTCGCCGAGGCCAAGCCATGTTGTTCGCCAAGAAATCCCTGGGTCTGCCCACCGTCGACAGCGCCCTGCCTGGTCGCGCGGCCGCGATCCCGACCGCTGAGACCCACTTCATTAACGGTCATGCGCTGAAAGGCCCCTATCCCGACGGGATGGAGACGGCGGTGTTCGCCATGGGCTGCTTCTGGGGCGTCGAGCGGATCTTCTGGCAGGTTCCCGGCGTGTATGTGACCGCCGCCGGCTACGCGGCCGGGATCACGCCCAACCCAACCTATCAGGAAGTGTGCGGCGGCCAGACCGGCCACACCGAGGTGGTGCTGGTGGTGTTCGACCCCAAGGCGGTCACCTATGAGACCCTGCTCAAGACCTTCTGGGAAAACCATGACCCCACCCAGGGCATGCGCCAGGGCAACGACATCGGCACCCAGTACCGCTCGGGCGTCTATGTGACCAACGACGCCCAGGCCGCCGCGGCCGCGGCCTCCAAGGAAGCCTATGGCCAGGCCCTGGCCGCCAAGGGGTTGGGCGCCGTCACCACCGAGATCGCCGCCGCCGGCCCGTTCTACTTCGCCGAGGACTATCACCAGCAATATCTAGCCAAGAACCCGGGCGGCTATTGCGGCATCGGCGGCACCGGCGTGACCTGCCCGATCGGCGTGGGCGTCGAGGCTTGACGCCTGAGGGTTTCGACGCGGCCTGTCGGGCTCTGCCCGGCGCGACCCTGACCGTCCAGTGGGGCGATGATCAGGTCTACAAGGTGGGCGGCAAGATGTTCGCCGTGATGGGCCGTTCGGTGCCTCAGGGCGGGGTGTCGTTCAAGGTCAGCGAGGTGGCGTTCGAAGTGCTGACCGAAACGGGCCGCGCCACGCCGGCGCCCTACCTGGCTCGCGCCAAGTGGGTGCGGTTCGAGGATCTGGCGGCGCTGGACGCCGACGAGGTCGCCGACTGGCTGAAGACGGCCCATGGGCTGGTGGCCGGCAAGCTGACCCGCAAGTTGCGGGCGGAGCTGGGCCTGGCTTAAAGCGCGTCTTCGGGCGGCGTCTTCATGTGATGCTCCATGTGGGGCCCATGCATGACGGGCGTGCGTTCCAGGATCTGGCGCACCTTCCTCACCGCCGTCGCGGCGCGGCTCTTGCGCTGACGCCAGACCAGCAGGGCCAGGGCCCCCAGGGTTGCGGCCATGAACGCCCAGGGGCCCAGCAACCAGGCCGCCGCCGCCAGGGCGAAATAATAGCCGCGCACCCCGGCGTTGAAGGCCGACAGGGCCGGGTTGAGGATGCCGCCGGCGGCCTCGGCATATTCGGCCAACACGGCGGGCGAGGCCCACATCGGCGTCGCGCCGATCGCCGCCAGGCAATAGTTCATCTGGCGGATCGCCCAGATGAAATCCAGCAGGCCGCGCGCCAGGGCCAGCAGCACCATGCCCAGCTTGATCTGGAACATCAGTTCGGAGGCCGGGGCCAGCACGGCCAGGCCCTCGATGCTCTTCCAGGCGCTGTCGCCGCCGAACAGCACCCCGGCGGCGGCGGCGATCAGGATCAGGTTGGACGAGGCGAAGAAGCTGGCCGAGTTGATGGCGTGGCCCAGCAGCTGGCCGTCCAGCAGGGCGATCTCGCGCACCGCCATCTCCTGCATCCACCGCCGCCGGATCACGGTCATGTCGGTGTTGATCAGGTTGTCGCCCTCGCCCAGGCGTTTCAGCAGCGGCTCATAGAACAGCCAGCTGAAGGCGAAGAGGGCCAGGGCGATGATGTCGAGGATCAGCATGATGTCAGCTTAAGGCGGATTCGGGGGAAGGGTCAGTCCTCGATGATCTTGCTGTGCTTGCCGGTATCCTTGAGCAGGATCGCGCACAGCAGGCCCAGGGACATGACCGCGGCGACATACAGATAGAAGGCGCTTTCGATCCCGGAGGACTTGAAGGCCAGGGCGGCCATCTCGGCGG
>JAHINZ010000434.1 GCA_018895795.1 Alphaproteobacteria bacterium | reverse complement strand
TGCGGCGGCTCGATCGGGGGGGCTCCATCCGCTTCATCGATGCGGCGGAGGGTGACGCTGAATGCCCGATCGATCGCGCGGATCTGCTCGCCCGCTTCCACGCCCGCGAGGACGGCATGTTGCTTTCAGGCGCCGCCGCGTTCGCCGCAATGTGGCGCGCCATTCCGCTCCTGCGCCCATTTGGACTGGCGGCAAGGCACGCCTGGGTGCTGGCGGCGCTGGAGTTCAGCTACCGCCACTTTCTACGCCTTCGCCCCCGGCTTCAGCGCCTCGTCCGACGCTGGGACGCCCCACGAGGCCCTGCGCCGCTGACTTAGCCATCACGCAGCTCTACCCGTGCGCACCGATCTGCGGCGCGGCGTCGTCCGCGACCAAGTGCTGCAGAACGCGCTTTTCAAGCACCAGCAGCGCGCTGGCGTTGTTGGTGCGCATGACCAGCCCTTCGGCGAGCGGCCTGGCGGCCGCGTGCACGGCGCGCGCCAGGCGCAGGAAGTCCGGCCGCCCCCGTCCGCCGACGCCATGCAGCGCGCACAGCTGCCGCCAGTCGAACACGAAGTCCTCCAGCAGCCTGTCGAACCGCGCGGCGCGCGTCAGGGCTTCGGCCGCTTCCGTGGCGACCGCCAGCTCCGCGCGTAGGTCATCGACCAGCCACTGGACTTCAGCGGCGGGCATCACCGGCGAGCGCTGGTCGCCTTCGGTGAGCAGCTGAGGATTGATCCCGGGGTCCCAGTTCAAGGTCCGCCATTGGGCGCGGGGCGGGGCCGGCCCGCGGGCGACCTGCCAGAACGCCGCCGTCCCGGTGGTGTCCGCGACGAGATGGATGCGATCCGCGCTGGCCTTGTTCTCCACATGGTGCGGACGCCAGTTATCGAAGATCCAGGCTTCGCCCGCAGCCATGTGCACGGACTGTCCGTCGCAATGAAAGCGCACCTCCGTTCGGGTGAAGATCGGCACGTGCAGCCGCACCCGCGTATGCCAGTGGTAGTTGATATCGGCATGCTCCGGCACGCCGGCGCCGGGCGCGAGCCGCATCAGCCGAGAACGGCTCCAGACCACGCCGAAGCCCGCCAGGACCTGGCGCAGATAGGGCATGGTCGCCAACCAGCGCGTCGCCAGCATCTGACCGTGGACGGAGTCCGTTTCAGCACCGCCGGCGCTGATCAGGCGCGCCGCGCTGTTTCCGGGCACGCTGTCGGGGTGTGAAACCCAGGCCTCGGTCGGCAGGGCCGCGACCTCGGCCTGCAGACGCGCCACCTCGAAGAGCACCGGGAACTGGAAGAAGGGGTGTGAAAGTCGCATCGGTCAGGCCCTGTAGTTCATCAAGGCGTCGCCAAGCGTGGCCCGTAGCGGGGCAAGCCAGGGCGCGTAGTGGCGCCATTGTTCGAGCCCGTCCCGGTCGATGGGCTGGCGCACCTGTTCGGAACTGGGCGTGCGGACGCTGCGCTGGGTCTCGTGGAAAGCCAGGCAAGACGGCTCGAAGGGCAAGCCACAATGCTCCAGCATGAGCCGCAGACCGCCTTCGAGATCCTCGACCACGTCCTCGTACTGAACCTTCAACACACGCCCCGGCAGCGCAGCGTCCCAGTGCCGCATGAGGTCGAGATAGGTGCGATAGTGTCGGGCGATATCCTCAAGGCCGTAGCCGAATTCCTGGTTGGTGGTCCCGAAAAGCTGCTTGAGGTTGCTGAAGCAGCAAGCCATGGGTTCGCGCCGCACATCGATGATGGTCGCCCCCGGCAATATCAGGTGGATCAGGCCTATGTGCCAGAAATTGTTAGGCATCTTGTCGATGAAGAATGGCCGGCCCAGCCGCCGATAGGTGTGGGTTTCGGCCAGGAAACGCTCGCCTAGCGCCTGCACCTCCCCGGCCGTCAGGCGCTGCAGCGCCTCGGGGTTCAGCGGCAAGCCGCAGTCCGGATCGAGACCGCAGATCTCGCCGGCATAGCGGCCGATTTCGGTCAGTTCCTGCGTGCCCTCGACGCGGGAATGCGAGGCCAGGATCTGCTCGATCAAGGTCGAACCCGAGCGCGGCAAGCCCAGGATAAAGATCGGCGCGGGGTCGGCCACGCCCCAACCGGCGCGCTGGACGAAGAAGTCGGCGGTGAAGACCTGCTTCAGTCGCAGGGCGCAGGCTTCCGCGACCTCTGGGCGGTAGCGGCTGGCGACGCGCCGCAGCCGATTGCCGTGCTCATAATATTCCCACGAGGCTGCGTATTCTCGCCGATCCTCCAGCGCCTTGCCCAGCGCGAAACACAGATAGATGCGATCCATGTCCTGGATGACCAGCTGGGATTCCGCCGCGCGCATGCGGGCGATTTCATCGTCGGCGAAGCGATAGGTCTTCAGGTTGGCGAGGCTGAACCAGGCCACGCCGTAATCCGGCCGCGCCGCCAGGGCGGCGCGATAGTCCGCAATGGCTTCGGACTGACGGCCCGTGATCTTCAGGGCGTTGGCGCGCCACAGACGCAGCTCGGCGACTTCCGTCCCCGACTGACCCTGACCGACCAGGAGCCTCTCATAGAGATCGATCACCGGCTCGTGATCGCCCAGGCCGACGCAGGCCGCGCCGTATTGCTTGAGATATTCGCGATTGTCCGGGTCGTGGCGGAGCAGGCGCTCGGCCTCTTGCCGCGCCTGCAGGTGTTTCTGCTGCTGCAGAAGCGCCATGGCGTAGTCGAGACGCGCGGCCTGATAGTCCGGCGCGCGTTCGAGCGCCGATCTCAACACGGATTCGGCTTCACCAGGCGCGGCCCGCTGCGTGCAGATGCGCGCCAGCAGGCGCAAGGCGCCTACATTGTCGCCGTCCTCGCGCAGGTAGTCGCGGATGACCGCCTCGGCCGGTGACAGGTCGCCGTCGGCGAGCAGGCTGTTGGCCACCACCACCTGAGGCGGGAGCTGTCTCAGCGCCGCCAGATGCCGCGCCGCCATGGCCGCCTGGGCGGCGTCGCCCAACATGCCGTAAAGCTGTTCCAGCATGTCCCAGGCCGCCGGAAGGGTCGGGTTGAGGCGCACGGCCTGTGTCAGCGCGTCGATGGCCTCCGGCGCGTTCCCGAGCACGACATGGCAGTGGCCGCGCTCCTGGTAGAGGCGGCTGAACTGCGGATGCAGCGCCTGAAGGCGCGCGAGAGTGGCCAAGGCTTCCGGGACGCGTTGGCCAGAGCGCAGGCGCATGGCCTCGCGCAGCAGGGCGTCGCGATCCTCGGCGCTGGCCAAGAGCTTCATCGCGCCGCGCAGGCCAGCAGGAACGGCTCCAGCCAGCTCGGATCCGACTGGTCGGCGTCATAGTATTCGAAGATCAGATGGATGCGGTCAGTGTCGCCGTCGTTGCGCACCCAGTGCGGCCCCAGATTGTTGACCTCCACCGCCTCGCCTGGCGGAAAATAGTGTTCTTCGCCGCCAAAGAACGACACCACCCCGGCGTTGGTCGTCAGCGGTACGTGGATCTTGTGCGGCCATTTGGCCGCCGGATTGGCGTCAATGTGCGGGTGGATCACCCCGCCCGGTGGCATCCTGGCCAGCATCACCCGCGGGAACACCCCGCGCGCATAGCCATAGTCGCGGACGACTTGGGCCAGCACCGGCTCCAGCTGGCCGCGCCATTGCGGCCAGGCGGCGCGATCGTGCGACCCGCGCCAGTCGCGGGGGCTGTCGATAAAACGGAAGACGATATGGCGGGTCTCGTCCAGCACCTCGAACTTGTTGGGCTTGCCGGCGTTCTCGGCGACCCAGACCGCCTCAGGGATCGCCAGCACCGCCGCCCGCAACGCCGCGATATCGACCGGGCCCAACTTGCGGACGCCCGTGGTCTTGCGCGGGTTGGCGGCGGGCGCGTGAGGATTGGCGCTCATCGCGAGCCCTCGAAAGTGTAGCCGAACAGGTCGAGATCCTGAGCATAGCGTGCGGCCACGCCGTCGATCAGGGCATCGTCGTAGTACTGACGATAGTCACCGTGTTTGCTGCCGTTGACGCGGTCGAGGGCGCGCGAGGGAATACCGATGCGCGCGCAGATCGCATCGTACGAGCCTTGCATATCCTCGACGTGGCCGACCTGGTCGGTGAGCAGGGTCTCGCCGTCCTCGTCCACCAGCAGCGAGGCCTGCGGCTGGAACAGGATGTGGTGTTCCGGCGGCTCCTCGAACAGGAAGTGGCGCATCACCTCCCGTGGCCGCTGCTGAAAGACCTCGCCGCCCCGCAACATGAAAGCGCAGTACGAGACGAAGCGGTCGAACGGATTGCGCACGAAAGCGAATTTGAAATAGCCGCTGAAGGCCGCCTCGCCCAGATAGGGTCGCACCTGCCGCAGGGACAAGTGGCCATGGCGGATGGCCGCCAGATCTTTCCACGGGAAGCGCTTGTCGACGAACAGACCCACCTGCTCGATATCCTCGCCATCCAGGTGCTCGCGCAAGGCTTGTCGCACCGCATGGGTGCCGGTCTTGGGCACCGCGGCGAATATGAAACGGTGGCGGTGGGAGACAATCACGTTTCACGACACACAGAAAAAAGCGCGTCCCTCCTCCCGGGAGGAGGGACGCGCAGCCTACCCTAGACGGTCGACCTAGAACTTGTAGCTGAGCCCGGCCATATAGGTCGAGCCGCTCTGGTTCTGGTTATAGAGATACTCGTTCTGACCCCAGAACTGCGTGTCCTTCTGGTTCGTCAGATTGATCGCATTGAGCGTGAGCTGCAGTGCGGCCGTGACGTTCAGGAACGCCGAGGCGTCCACATAAGTAGACCCCTGGAAGCCACGGGTGCTCGCGCTCATGACACTGTCGCTGTTGCCGCTGTACCAGCGATTACGGTGGCTCATGGAGCCCCGCATGCCCCAGCGCGCGGTTTCGTAGTAGAGCGTGGCGTTGTAGCTGGTGTTCGAGATGCCGGTGAGCGCCACGTCGGCGTCCACATAGGTATAGTTCGCCACCGCGCCCAGCTTGTCGAACGGCGCCGGCAGGAACGAGAACTGGCCCTGCGCCGCCAGTTCCACGCCGGTCAGCTTCTTGGTGCCGGCGACGTTTACCGGCATCGAGAATTCCCGAACGATCGTGTTGGCCGTTGCGCCCGGAATCGTGGCGAACGGGACACCCGTCTGGCTGAAGGGAACGTTCTCGAGGGTCTCGGAGCCGATGAAGTTCTTGATGCTCTTTTGGAACACGCTGGCCGAGAGCAAGCCGTCCTGGCCGAAATAGTACTCCGCCGCCAGGTCGAGCGTGTTGTCCTTGTAGGGCTCGAGATTGGGATTGCCGCGCGACGCCGTGATCTCGCCGCTGTCGGAATTCTGGAACGCGCTGCCCTTGGCCGCCATCGAACCCAGACCCGGACGGTTGAGGTTCTGCGTGGCGGAGAAGCGCACCAACAATTCCGGCGTCAGCTCCAGCACCGAGTTCATGGCCGGCAGGACGCCTGAATAGTTGCCCGTGACGTCCGTCGTGCCGAGATAGGCGTAGCTGTCGCCCTGGATCCAGCCTGTGCTGTGGGTGTCGGTCTGATAGCCCCGCAGGCCGATATTGCCGCGGAAGCGCTTGCCGAACAGTTCGGTGTCCCAGTCGGCCTGCACGTACTCGGAAACGGTCTTTTCCGAGGTCTCGTAGACGTTTTCGATGTCCTGGAGCGCGCCGCCCGTGCCGTCCTTGTTAGGCCCGAACCGGTGGTACTCTTTGTACTTGGCGAAGGCCTTGGCGTAGTCGCCGACCAGCCAAGAACCGAACTCGTTGGTGAACACGGAGGTGACGTCGGCAACGGACGTGCCGCGCATCTTGGACCGGGTGCCATTGACGTTGTCGTCATAGAACAGGTCCCGGCCGCCTTGCGTGAACTTGTGGTAGGCCGCGCCGGCGCGCAGGGTCCACACGTCGTCCAGCTTGAATTGCGCGTTCAACACGCCTTCCTGCAGTTCCGACTGATTGTTGAAACCGCGATAATAGAAGGAATCCATCGCGTAGTTGGCGGGGTTGGTGGCGTCGAAGTTCGGATAGGAGAACGTCGCCGATTGGCCGTCGGCGCCGTAGTTGGCGATCAGATTGCCCTTGGCGCGCATATAGAGCTTGTCGTCATAGGGGGTTTTGTAGGTCGACTTCTCGTAGCCGACATGGCCGTCGATCGTGAGGCGATCAGACAGGTCCCACTTGCCGGTCAGCGCCACCTGGTCAAAGCGGTTTTCATTCAGCGACCGGCGATGCTCGCTGCCGAAGGTCGTGCCCGTGACATCGGTCATGGTGACGTAGTTGCTGTTGTCCCACGCCAGGTTGTTGATCACCGACGCCTTCTGGAAGGCGGCCGGCCAGATGCTGCTGGCCACGGTATCGAACGCGACGGAGCCCGTCGAGGCGAGCGGCCGTGTGGCCAGGTGCAACTCGTCACGATGGGTGGTGAACTCGCCGTGCAGCACGTCGAGCGTGAGCAGAAGGTTGTCCACCGGCTTCCACTGCACGGCGCCCGTCAGACCCAGGCGCTCCGCTTTGGAGTTCCAGGAGGAGATGCGGTTGCCGTCGGCGAAATACAGGTCGCCGGACAGGAACTTGGTCTGCTGGGCGGCGCTCAGCTTGGTGATATCCAGACCTCTGGCGACCAGCCCCTTCATGGTCGCCGCATCGGGATGGCTGTAGTTATAGGTGTTGTGGCCCTGTTCTGTCGTCTCGCGCTTGCTGTAGGCGACCGAAACGGCCACGCCAAACCTGTTGTCCCAGTTTTGGCTGAACAACGCCGCGATGCGCGGCTGCGCGTCCTTGGTATATTCGTTGGTGCCCAGCTTGAGCGACACGGCGCCCTTGCTGCCCGGGGCATAGTCGAAAGGCTTGCCGGTGAACAGGCCGACCGTGCCGGCCATGCCGCCCTCGTTCTGGGCGGCCTGGAAGGTCTTCTCGACCTCGACCTTCGAGAACAGTTCCGAAGCGAAGATGTTGAAGTCGAAGGCGCGGTCACGCGAGCGCTGGCCGCGGCTGTCCTGCGCCGAGTCGACGTTGCCCAGCAC
>JAHINZ010000433.1 GCA_018895795.1 Alphaproteobacteria bacterium | reverse complement strand
TGCCGTTCCGGAGCAACATGTAGCCGAGCCGCAGCCTGGACCGCTCGGCGGCGGGAAGCCTCAGAAACCTTTCCAGATAGGGAAAGATCTTGGACGCCGGATCCGGCTTGCCGTCGGCGAGAACCGGGCTCGCAACGGCGAGGGCCGAGGCGAAGGCCAGGAGCATTACTTTTCGCCGGATCAAGGCTCGGGTCATTTGGGCTTCATGAACTTGAGGGTCATGCGGTCGCTCTCGCCGATGGCGTCGAACTTGGCATGATCGAAATCCGGCTCGGCGGGCTCGCCGCGCGGCGCCGAAAGGCGCGTCGGCGGCAAGGTCCACACGCCGAACGGATGGTCCTTGGTATCCTTGGGATTGGCGTTGATTTCGCTGGAGTCCACAAGAAGGAAACCCGCCTCCTTGGCCAATTGCACTACATAGGCTTCCTGGACATAGCCGTCGGCCGCCAGCACATCCTGGATGCGCCCCGCCTCACCGCGATGCTCCTCAACCCCCAGAACGCCGCCCGGCTTCAGCGCGACCAAGGCGTCCTTGAAAGCCTTCTCGGCGATGCCCGCCGCCATCCAGTTGTGGACGTTGCGCAGGAACAGCACCAGATCGGCCGAACCCGCCGGCGCGACAGGGCCGCTGGTGGGTCCAAAGGTCGTGATCTCCACCTTGCCGTACAGCTTGGGCTTCTCCGCCACCTTGCGCCGATACTCATCGACGATCGCCGTCGCCGACGGATCGTTCAGATCCGGCTGCAAGGTCGCGGCGTACAGCTTGCCGCCCGTGGCGGTCAGGAACGGGGCCAGGATATCGGTGTACCAGCCCGCGCCGGGCCAGAATTCGACGACGGTCTGTCCCGGCTTGAGGTCCCAGAATTTCAACGTCTCGACCGGATGGCGCCAGATATCGCGGGCGCGATCGGAGGACGGGCGCCAGTCGCCGGCCACGGCCGCCTCGATCGTGGCGGCGCCTTTGGTTGAGACCTTGGGCGCCTCGGCGGGCGT
This sequence comes from Alphaproteobacteria bacterium, assembly GCA_018895795.1. Taxonomy (GTDB): domain Bacteria; phylum Pseudomonadota; class Alphaproteobacteria; order Caulobacterales; family Caulobacteraceae; genus Caulobacter. The sequence goes on along the minus strand of JAHINZ010000433.1, from coordinate 6,546 downwards.
CTTGCGTCCGCAGGCGACAAGCCCCGTCGCTATCGCGCCGGCGATCAAACCGCGCCTGGACCAGTGGATATCCGGTAGCATCATTCCCCCTTGCCTAGCCGTCAGGCTAGCGCGCGACCTTGGCCAAAAGGCGCCGGATCACGACGGCTTGCGAAAGCGCAGGGTCATACGGTCGCTCTCGCCGATCGCGTCATACTTGGCGCGATCGAAGGTCGGATCCGCCGGCTGGCCGCCGGGCGCGGTGCGCTTGACCGGCGGCAGGGTCCAGACACCGAAAGGATGGTCCTTGGTGTCCTTGGGGTTGGCGTTGATTTCCGATGTAGCGTCCAGCCTGAAGCCCGCCTTCTCGGCCAGGGCCACGACAGTCGCCGTGGCGAGATAGCCGTCGGCGCCGGCGCTGTTTTCAGGCTTGGGGTCGGCCCGATGGTCCTCGACGGCCAGGATTCCGCCGGGCTTCAACACCGCGAAAAAGTCGGCGAAAACCTTGTCGGCGACGCCGGGCTGGACGGTCCAGTTGTGGACGTTGCGGGCGGTGAGCACCAGATCAGCCGAGCCCGGCGCGCCCAAGGGCCCGGACGAGGACCCGAAATTGGCGTAGGCGACCTTGCCGTAGCGGGCTTCGTCCGCGAACCGGGCCTCGAACTCCGCCCGCCCTTTGCGCGCGCCCTCGGAGAGCCGGGGATTGGTCAGATCGGCCACGCCGGCGATGTAGGCGCCGCCCGTGGCCTTGGCGTAGGGCGCGAGAATCTCGGTCCAATAGCCATTGCCGGGCGAGATCTCGATCACGGTCAGGTTTGGCTTCAGGCCCCAGAACGTCAGGCTCTCATAAGGATGGCGGGCCCCGTCGCGAGCCACATCGCCGACGGGACGCTGCGGGGACGCCACGGCGGCCTGCAGGACCGCGTCGGCGGCGAAGGCGGCCGGGGCGGCCAGGGACAAAGCCGCGGCGAGTATCAGAACATGGCGACGGTGGGTCATCTTGGGGTCTCTTCCGCGTCAGGTGCGGGCGACCTTAACCACGGTCGGCCGTCGATCAAGCGATTAGCGACCGGCCTTCAATTCAACCCCTTGAAGTCGAAATCCGGCTTTCCCACCTGTCTATTCGAAGGCGCTGGACTTCCGGGCCTTCCGGACCACGGGCGACGCCGGTTTCGGGTCGCCAACGGTACGAACCTTAAACACGACCTTGCTTTGAAAGAAGGATGTGACCATGCGTACGATCGACCTCTCCCCCCTGTACCGTTCGCTCGTCGGCTTCGACCGTCTGGCCGCGCAGCTCGACGCCGCCGCCAACACCGAAACCGCCTCGGGCTATCCGCCCTACAATATCGAGCGGACCGACGAGAATTCCTACCGCATCGAAATCGCCGTCGCCGGTTTCAAGTCGGACGAACTGGCCATCGAGGTGAAGGAAAACCTTCTCACCGTCACCGGCCGCAAGCCCGCCAATGACGAAGCCAAGCGCTACCTGCATCGCGGTCTGGCCGAGCGCAATTTCGAGCGCAAGTTCCAGCTGGCCGACTATGTGATCGTCACCGACGCCGCCCTCGCGGACGGCCTGTTGTCGGTCGCGCTGAAGCGCGAACTGCCCGAAGCCCTGAAGCCCCGCACCATCGAGATCAACACGGGCGCCGCGCCCCTGATCGAAGGTGAAAAGGTCAAAGGCGGCAAGGCCGCCTAACCTGACTTCATCGACCCCGTAGTCTCCTCTCGACCTTGGCGGCGCAGCAATGCGCCGCCATTTTCGTCTGGCGCTTAAGCCGGAGCGGACAGATCCAGGCCCTGCGCCAGATCGATATTGCAGTCGCGGAAACTGGCCTTCGCCACCCGGGCGCCGGTGAAGTCGGCGCCGCGCAGATCGGCGCCGTCAAGCGTCGCTTCCGACAGATCGGCTGATTGGGCCATAACGTAGCGCAGGCGCGTCGACGACAAGTCAGCCTTGGTTTGCCGGTCCGCCCCCAGCGGCAGCGGGGAGAGGAAAGCCTGGCGCAGATCGGCCTTGGTCAGGTTGGCGCCGGTCAGCTTGGCGCCGCGCAGATCGGCGCCGCGAAGATTGGTCATCCGCAGGTCGGCGTTCTGCAGATTGGCGCCCTGCAGGTGCGCGCCCGACAGGTCCAGCCCGACCATGCAGGCGCCCTTGGCGCTCATGGCGGTCAGGCGCAGCCCCTTGAGCCGATCGCCCATCGGACGGAGATCCTCGCCGTCAAGCCGCGCCACCTCGCCCTCCTTGCCTCCGGTCTGGCACCATCGCTGGTTACTGAGCGCGCGTTGATAGAGCTCCTGCGCCTTGGCCATGGCCTGGGGCGTCACGGTGATCAGGGCGCCGGTCATGCTGGCGCCCGCCGTCCGGGCGGTCGAGGTGTCGACCCCGGTCATCACCGAACCCTGAAGGTTGGCGCCTTCAAGGTTGGCGCCCTTGATGTCGGCGCCCTCCAGCATGGCGCCGGACAGATTGGCTTCCTTGAGATTGGCGCCGGACAGCTTGGCGCCGCGCAGCGAGCAATCGCTGAAGTCGGCCTTGAACGCCGAGACGCCTTCGAACTGTGACCCGTCCAGGGTGGCGCCCGAGAAATTGACCTCGTCGACCTCGCCGGCGCGGGTTTCGTGGCGCAGCGATTCAAGACCCTTGCGCGGATGCGGTATGGCGATCTGCCCTTCGCGGAAATCAGCTTGGGTCAGGTCAGCCTGGGCCAGGCTGGCGCCGCGCAGGCAGCAGCCGCGAAGATCGGCGCGGATCAGGACGGCCTGACGCAGGTCGGCCTTGCGCAGGTCGCAGCCGAACAGGTTCGCGCGATCCAGCTTGGTCCGGACCATGCGGCAACCATCCAGAACGGAACCTGTGAAATCGGCGTCGACCAGATTGCGGAAGGACATGTCCAGGCCGGACAGATTCACGAACTTCAGCGACGCGCGGCGACCGCCCTGCTTGCCGGTCACGAATTTTTCGTGGGCCGTCACGATCATGTCGAGCTCGGCCTGACTGAGGCTTCGTCGACCAGCCAAGCTCTGCACGGCGGTCATGACCGTTACCGTCCCCAAAATTAGTTCCGAACGCGTCAAGGCTACAGAAGATCAACAAGCGAACCGTTAAGGCTGCGCCGAAATGTCGCGCGCCTCTAAATGACGTCTTCCAAACCTCGGGCCCCTTGGCGAATGGCGCCGGTGAGGTCGACGTCCTTGAGGAGGGCGTTGGTGAAATTGGCCCGCGACAGGTCGGCGCCGCTCAGACACGCCTGACGTAGATCGGCCCGGGCCAGGTCCGCATTGGTCAGCAGAACCCCGGTCAGATCGCTGGGCAGCAGCCGGTCGCGCCCGATCAGCAGGGGCCCTAGCTGCGCGTCGCGAAGGTCCGAGCCCGACATCTTGGCGCCTTTCAGGCGGGCCCCGCGCAGGTCGGCGTTGCGCAGATTGCAGGCCCGCAGGTCCGCGCCTTCAAGCTGGGCGCCCTGAAGCTGCACGCCCTCCATGTCGAGGCCGTAAAACACCGCGCCCTTGGCCGACAGAGCGGTCAGATTGAAGCCCCGGACGGATTTCAGATTGCGCAGATCGGCCTTGTCGAAGACCGAGGGCTTACCCTCGGCGCCGCCCGTCTCGCACCATCGCGCGTGGTCGGCGATCATCTGCTCATAGGGCATGTCGCTGACACTGGTCCCGGACGGCTTGTCGGTCAGAGCGCCTTCCATATTGGTGTCGTTAACGTTCCAGGACTGGGTCTTGGCCCCGACAAGCACGGTGTTGCGCAGATCCGCGCCCGCCAGATTGGCCCCTGACAGGTCGGCCCCCGCCAGATTGGCGCCGTTGAAATTGGCCTGTTTGAGGTTGGCCCGGATCAGCTTGGCGTCCTTGAGGATCGCATCGCTGAAGTCGGCCTTGGTGGCCATGATGCCCGACAGGCGCGAGCGTTCGAGATTGGCCCCGGCCAGGACGGCCCCGGTGGCGTAGGCCTCGCGATGCACCGGCTCGATGATCTTGTAGCCTTCCTTGCGGTCGGCCGAGGCGATCGAACCTTCGCGAAGATCCGCCTCGAACAGGTCGGCACCGGTCAGGTTGGCGCCACGCAGACTGGATCCGCGCAAGTCGACGCGACGCATGGAGGCGTCGGTGAGATCCGCGCCCTGCAGGTCCGCGCCGTACATGTTGGCGTTGTCGAGCTTGGCCTTGCGAAGATCGCAACCCACCAGCAAGGCTCCGGTGAAGTCGGCGTCGCACAGATTGCGGCCCGGCACCGACAAACCCGACAGGTCGCAGAAGGCGAAGACCGCGCGCGCGCCGCCCAGCCGCGCCGCCCAGAGCCGGTCATGCTTGGCGCAGATAACGTCCACGTCATATTGCGTCAGGCGCCGATACTCTTGGCCTGACACTACCGGGGCGGTCATGGTGCTTGCGTCGATCCTAGAATAGATAGGCTAGGACCTTGCGTTACCGGGCATTAACGTCGTCTTTCCAAGCGCTTCTGTGGGTCACAAGATCGCAGGCAGCTTCTGGGCCCGGGTGTCGTCGAGATAGCGCGCCGAGACCGGCTTCAGATCGCTGTCGAGCGCGATGACGAGCGGATTTCCGGTGGGAATTTCCACATGCACGATCTCGTCGTCGGGCACGTGGAACAGGTGCTTGACGATGGCCCGCAGCGAATTGCCGTGCGCCGCCACCAGGATGGTCTCGCCGGCCGACAGTTTCGGCGCGATCTCGGCTTCCCAATAGGGCAGCACCCGGACCAGGGTGGTGGCGAGGCTTTCGGTCGTCGGCAGGTCCTTGCCGGCGTAGCGGCGGTCCTTGCTGAAGTCGTATTCGCCGCCCGGCGCCAATTCCGGCGGCGGAATGTCATAGGAGCGACGCCAGATATTGACCTGGGCCTCGCCATGCTTTTCGGCGGTCTCAGCCTTGTTGAGGCCGGTCAGGCCGCCATAGTGGCGCTCGTTCAGGCGCCAGTCCTTGGTCACCGGCACAAAGCTCTGCCCGGCCGCGTCGAGCGCCAGATTGCAGGTGCGAATCGCCCGGGTCTGGACCGAGGTGTAGGCCTCGTCGATCTCGACGCCCGCGGCCTTGATCAGTTCGCCGCCCTTTCGCGCCTGGGCCTCGCCCTCCGCGGTCAGATCGACGTCCACCCAGCCGGTGAAACGGTTCTCGAGATTCCACTGGCTTTGGCCGTGGCGAAGCAAGACGAGGACGGGCATTGGGCCTCCTTGAAAATATCCCCGGCGGGCTAGGCCCCGCCGCGCTTCACGTCAAGCGCCCCCTCCCCGTTCGCGCGCGACATGCTATAGGCTGCTCCATGTCTGACCGCTTCTTCCTGCCGTTCATGGGGCTGATCGCCCTGGCTCTGATCGCTCTGGCCATGGTCTGGCCGCAGGGCTACGGCGCGCGCTCGCCCGGCCCCTTCGGCTCCACCCCCATCCAGCAAACGCCCGAGATGCGGGCCAAGATCGAGCGCGAAAAGGACGGCGCGCGTCGCCGCGCCGAGGAAGCGGTCCGCGCCGTCAAGGCCGCCGGCGGCGCCGTTAAATGAGCCCCTTTGACGCCGTCTCCGTCGGTCAGAGGGTCATATTGGGCGAGGCCGAGGCCCTGCGCGCCATGTCTGACGGCCTCGGCGAGACCTTCGCCCGCGCCGTCGAGACGGTTTTCAACGCCAAGGGGCGCGTGGTCTGCAACGGCATGGGCAAGTCAGGCCATGTGGCGCGCAAGATCGCCGCCACCCTGGCCTCGACCGGAACCCCGGCCATGTTCGTCCACCCCGCCGAGGCCAGCCATGGCGATCTGGGCATGATCGGGCCTGACGACGTGGTGCTGGCGCTCTCCAAGTCGGGCGCAGGCCGCGAGCTGGCCGACACCCTCACCTATGCCAAACGCTTCTCCATTCCGCTGATCGCCATGACCGCTGTCGCCGACAGCCAATTGGGCCGCGCCGCCGACGTGTTGCTGCTGCTGCCCGACGCCCCGGAAGCCACCGCCGAGGTCAGCGCGCCGACAACCTCGACAACCCTGCAGATAGCCCTGGGCGACGCCCTGGCTGTGGCGCTGCTCGAGCGGCGCGGCTTCACGGCCAGCGACTTCCGGGTCTTCCATCCGGGCGGCAAGCTGGGCTCGATGCTGCGCACCGTCGGCGACCTGATGCACGGCGATCAGGAACTGCCCCTGGTGGCCGCCGACGCCGCCATGCCCGACGCCTTGCTGGTGATCAGCGAAAAGCGGTTTGGCGCGGCCGGCGTCCTGGACGCCTCCGGCCGGCTGATCGGCCTGATCACCGATGGCGATCTGCGCCGCCACATGGACGGCCTGATGGCCCATCGCGCCGACGAAGTGATGACCCGCGCACCCCTGACCATCGGGCCCGACGCCCTGGCCGCCGAGGCCCTGAAGATCATGAACGAGCGCCGGATCACCGTGCTGTTCGTGGTCGAGCACGATCGCCCGGTCGGCATTCTGCATGTCCACGATCTGCTGCGGGCGGGCATTATCTAGGCGACAGTCACATTTCGACAATCGATGTCATGTGAGAACGCTAGCCGCGATGGTCCCCGGCGGCTAAAGCGACGTTCTCAACTATGA
>JAHINZ010000432.1 GCA_018895795.1 Alphaproteobacteria bacterium | reverse complement strand
GCCGGTCCGGGCGGCTCCTGTCGTCGCGGCGGTTCGCGTCACGATCGGATCGGACCTGGCGAAGAAGACCGAGATTCTGGACGCCCGCGAGTTTGAATACCTGACTGGCGAACTCAAGCAATCGGTCGAAAAGACCCTGCGGCGCTCCGGTGCGCTCCGTCCGGACGGTGGCGCGCTTGATCTGGTGATCGAAGACGCCAGGCCCAATCGACCGACCTTGCGGGAAATGAGCGCCAAGCCGGGGTTGTCCTATTCCAGCTTCGGCGTCGGCGGCGCCCGTATCGGCGGCGAGTATAGGGCCCCGTCGGGCGTCCGAACGCCCGTCCACTATAGCTGGTACGAAACCGACATCCGCTGGGCAGACACCAGCTCCACCTGGAGCGACGCCGGTCGCGCCTTCGATAAGCTGGCCGACCGGTTGGACAAGGACCAGCTCGACGATCGCTAACGCGGCTCAAGCGCCGACGTGCAGTTAAAAGGCGGGAACCAACCCGTCGTGTTTGGGAGGACTATACCGAATGGCCGATCGACGATCGTCTTGGTCACTGGCGGCTTTCGCCGCACCTTGCCTGCCGATTTCGGCGCTTGGCCTGCCCCTTGTCGTCTACCTCCCAGAATTCTACGCCAGCGAGCTTGGTCTGTCGCTAAGCGCCGTCGGGGCCGCCTTCCTGATTGTTCGTCTGATCGACATCTTCTTTGACCCGTTCATCGGCGGCATGATGGACCGCACGCGCACCCGCTGGGGGCGGTTCAGGCCTTGGCTGGTCATGGGGTCGCCGTTGGTGATGATCGGCGCGTTCGCCCTGTTCATGGCCCAGCCGGGGATCGGTCCGGTCTATCTTTGGTTCTGGCTGGTCGTGACCTATGCCGGCTATTCGATGGTGGTCCTGTCGCACACCGCCTGGGCCTCCGTGCTGTCGCGTGACTATGAGCAGCGATCACGCGTCTATGGCTGGTGGCAGGCCGGCAATGTCGTCGGCATGATCCTGGTGCTGACCCTGCCGCCGATCATGACCTATTTCTTCAAGGGTGATCATGCCGCAGGCATCCGCTCGATGGGCTGGTTCATCGTCATTTTGATCCCGCTGTCGGTGCTTCTGGCCACTCGCACCGTGGGCGAACCGGTCGCGCCCTTGATCCGACACGCCTCGGGCTTGACCCAGTATCTGGCCCTGATCAAGCGCCGCTCGGTGCGCCAGCTCCTTATTGCAGACCTTCTAATGGGCTTGGCCCCGGGCATCGCCGGCGCGCTGTTCTTCTTCTTTTTCGAACGCATCAAGGGCTTCGATAAGACGGAAGCGGGTCTGCTGCTTCTGCTCTATTTCATCTCCGCCCTGGCGGGCGCCTCGATCTGGCCGATGCTGGCCAAACGACTGGGCAAGCACCGCGCTCTGGCGGTGGCGTCGGTTGTCTACGCCGTGGTTCAGGTCTGCGCGGTGTTGACGCCAGCGGGTAACTCTTGGGCCGGAGCGCTGGTGCTGATCTTGGCGGGCCTGCCCTACTCGGCGGCGCCGCTGCTGGTGCGCTCGATGATGGCGGACATCGGCGACGAAGAGCGCCTGGCGAGTGGAGCTGACCGCACCGGCCTGCTCTATGCGATCGTCAACGGGACCGTGAAGTTGGGACATGCCCTGGCGATCGGGGCTTTCCCGCTGCTAGCCCTGCTTGGGTTCGACCCCAAGCTGCCCACCGCCGTGGGCGATACGGCCTTGATCGCCCTCTATTCCATCGTGCCCGCCGCCTTGGGACTCGTGGTGGCGGTCGTGATGCTACGCTATCCGCTCGATGCGACTCGCGTCGCCGAAATTCAGCGCCAACTCACGGCGCGAGACGCGGCGGCGCTGCCACCCCCCGAGCCCGAACCGGACCCGAATGCCGCCCTCGCCGCCTCCGCCGAATGATCCCGCCCATCCGCTGTCCGCCCTGATCGCGATCATGGCCCGCCTGCGCGACCCCGTGGGTGGCTGCCCATGGGATCAGCAGCAGACCTTCGCCAGCATTGCGCCCTATACGGTGGAGGAAGCCTATGAGGTGGCGGATGCGATTGAGCGCGGCGATCTGGGCGACCTGAAAGAAGAACTGGGAGACCTGCTGCTCCAAGTCGTCTTCCATTCGCGCATGGCCGAGGAACAGGGCGCATTCGACTTCGCCGCCGTCGCCGCCGCGATCTCCGACAAGATGATCCGCCGGCACCCCCACGTGTTCGGCGACCACACCTATGACGACCAGGCCGCCCAGACCGCGGGCTGGGAGGCGCTGAAAGCTCAGGAACGCCAGGCCAAGGACAAGACGGGCGTTCTCGACGACGTACCCGCCGGCCTCCCCGCCCTGACCCGCGCCGTGAAGCTCACCAAGCGGGCGGCGCGCGTGGGCTTCGACTGGCCATCAACCGACGAAGTGCTCGACAAGCTTCGTGAGGAGATCGCGGAGCTGGAGGTCGAGATCGCCGCCGGTGACCGGGCCAAGGCCCGAGAGGAACTGGGCGACCTGCTCTTTGTCTGCGCCAACCTGGCGCGCAAGCTCGACGTCGAACCTGAAGACGCGCTGCGGGCCACCAACGCCAAGTTCAGCCGGCGCTTCGCCTATATCGAGGCGGCTCTGGCCAAGGACGGCCGAACCCCGGACCAGTCGGATCTGGCCGAGATGGACGGGTTGTGGGACGCCGCCAAGGCCGAAGAGAAAAAGCGCTAGTTGGCGACCATCACGAAGGCGTCGGGAAACTGCCGCTCGAAGCGCCCTAGCGCCTGCGAGTCCAGACGCGCGACGATCACGACCCCGCCCTCCGCTTGGTCTTCACGGCTGAGCACACGGCCGTTGCGATAGATCCAGGCCAGGGCCTCGCCGTCTCCCGCCGTCAAGCGGATGGCGATCGGCGGGCTGTCGTCGATCAGCGCGCCGATGCGCTTCAGCAGATCAAGACACCCGTCACCGGTGACGGCCGAGACCGCCGCAGCGCCGACCCGGCGCGCGTTGCCCTCGACCTCCTCGCGGTCTTCCTCGGCCACAAGATCGATCTTGTTCCAAACTTCGACGATGGTTTTGCCATCGTCGAAGGTGACGCCGAGCTCGGACAGCACGGTCTCGACATCGCGCGCCTGAGCCGCGCTGTCGGCATTGGCTATGTCCCGCACATGCAGGACCACGTCGGCCTCCTGCACCTCCTCCAGCGTGGCGCGGAACGCCTCGACCAGTTCGTGTGGCAGGTCGGAAATGAAACCGACCGTGTCAGACAGAATGGCAGGGCGGCCATCGGGCAGCTTCACGGTTCGCAGCGTGGGATCCAGCGTGGCGAACAGCATGTCCTTGACCAGCACGTTCGCCTCGGTGAGGCGATTGAACAGGGTGGACTTGCCAGCGTTGGTGTACCCGACCAAGGCGACTGTCGGATAAGGGACCTTGCTGCGCGCCTTGCGGTGCAGGGTTCGGGTGCGGCGCACCTCCTCCAACTCCCGCTTCAGCTTGATGATATTGTCGGCGATCAAGCGACGGTCGAGTTCGATCTGAGTTTCCCCGGGACCGCCGGTATTGCCTGTGCCGCCCCGCTGGCGTTCCAGGTGGGTCCAGGTCCGGACCAGGCGGGACCGCTCATAGTCCAGGCGGGCTAGCTCGACCTGCAGCTTACCTTCGCGCGTGCGCGCGCGTCTGGCGAAGATCTCGAGGATCAGCCCCGTGCGGTCCACGACCTTGACGTTTAGGCCCCGTTCGAGATTACGCTGCTGGACGGGCGTCAACTGGTCGTCGAAAACCGCGACGTCGATCTTTTCGACTTCGCAGATCGCGGCCAACTCCTCGATCTTGCCTTTACCGAACAGCGTGGCCGGCGTGACCACGCGTAGCGGCGCAATCACCGTCTCGACGACGTTGAGATCAAGAGCCTCCGCGAGGCCTACAGCCTCATCGAGGCGCGCTTGGGGATCGCGCGCTTCAAGAGCCGTTTGGCCACGCTTGGGTCTTACGGGATGAACAACGAGCGCCTTAAGAACAGGCGCGGCGTGATCTACGGATTTTGAAGATTTGGACAAGCGTCTCTAATTCAATCGTCTGAATCGGCGCTCGGCTCATACAGCTGGACAGGCTGGGCCGGCATGATCGTGGAGATGGCGTGCTTGTAAACCAGTTGCGACTGGCCATCGCGACGCAGCAAGACGCAGAAATTGTCGAACCAGCTGACAACGCCCTGAAGCTTGACGCCGTTGACGAGGAAAATTGTGAGCGGCGTCTTGGATTTGCGCACGCTGTTCAGGAACGTGTCCTGCAGATTCTGTTTCTTTTCGGCAGACATGGGGGTTCCCCTCTTATTGTTTCGAAGGGCAAAGCACCCTCCACACAAACAAGATCATGCTAGATGATTTTCCGCCGAACGCGATCACCATTCAGCGTAAATGTGCGCCCTGCGTCGAATTCGCGCTCTTTCCGACCATCGGCTCAGGTCAGGTCAGGCCAATTGGTCAGACCGCCTTCTCACGGGCGCGCTGGATATAGAGACGCCGGAGCCTTGTCGCTACCGGTCCGGGCGCGCCATCGCCGATTTTCACGCCGTCGACCTTGACGATCGGCAGCACCAGCGTGCCTGCGCCGGTAATGAAGGCTTCGCGCGCGGCTTGCGCCTCGGCGATGGTGAACGGCTTCTCGTTGATCGGCAGACCGGCGTCGCGGATCACCTCGAACAGGGTGGAGCGAGTCACGCCGCGCAGGATGTTGGCGTTGGCGTCGCGAGTCCGCAGATGGCCCTCCGCGTCAACAATCCAGGCGTTGGACGACGCGCCTTCAGTGACCAGGCCTAGATCATCGACGAACCAGGCCTCCACCGCACCGCGCTCCCGAGCCGCCTGCTTGGCCAAGGCGTTGGGCAGCAGGCCGACCGACTTGATGTCGCAACGCCCCCAACGGCTTTCCGGCACGCTGATCACCGCCGCGCCCTGCGCCGCCTTGCGCTCGGCCAGTTCGCGATCCGTCGACTTGGCGGTCACCACCATCGACGGCGCTACGGCCGGATCGGGGAAGGCGTGGTCCCGACGCGCCACGCCGCGGGTGACCTGCAAATAGACCAGGCCGTTGCGGACCATGTTGCGGCGCACGGCTTCGCGCAACACGCAGGTCAGGGCCGCCTGCCCCATGGGATGGGCGATGCGCAGTTCGTCGAGACTGCGCCAAAGCCGAGCGAAATGCCCTTCGGCGTCGGCAAGCTTGCCATCAAACACCGCCCAGACTTCATAGACCCCGTCGGCCAGTTGGTAACCGCGGTCCTCGATATGCACCACGGCTTCGCCGTGACGCACAAAGCGGCCATTCACATAGGCGAAACGCGACATCTACTCTTCCTCATCCGCCCGGGCGCCGGCGACACCCAGGGATTTTAGCTTGCGATGCAAGGCCGAGCGCTCCATGCCGATGAAATTGGCCGTACGCGAGATGTTGCCGCCAAATCGCAGGATCTGAGCGTTCAGGTACTCGCGCTCGAAAAGCTCCCGCGCCTCGCGCAGCGGCAGGGCGATGATCCGTTCAGCCCCGATCGCGCCGGCATGGCCGGCCGACGGCTGCTCAGCCCCCGCCAGCATCTCGGCGGTGATCAAGTCATCGGGCTCGCCCGTGGCCAGGATCAGCATGCGCTCGACGTTGTTACGCAACTGACGGACATTGCCGGGCCAGGTCTGGACCTGAAGCGTCGCCAAGGCGTCGTCGCCCAGGCGACGGCGTTGCAGGCCGGTGGCCTCGACGATGCGGTCGATGAAGAAGCTGATCAGCTCCGGAATGTCCTCGCGACGTTCCGACAGACCCGGAACGCGGACGGGCACCACATTGAGGCGATGGAACAGATCCTCGCGGAAACGGCCAGCGGCGATCTCGTCGCGAAGATCGCGCGACGTCGACGAAATGACCCGAACATCGACCTGAACATCGCTGTCGCCGCCGACCCGCCGGAAGCGTTGCTCGACCAGAACACGCAGGATGCGGCTCTGGGTCTCGCGCGGCATGTCGGCCACCTCATCGAGATAGAGCGTGCCGCCGTGGGCCCGCTCGAACACCCCGATCTTACGCGGACGCCCGCCCTCGCCTTCTTCCCCGAACAGTTCGACGTCGAGCCGTTCCGGCGCCATGCCGGCCGCGCTGACCGCCACGAACTCCTGCCGCGCTCGGGTGCTGGCGCCGTGGATCAGCCGCGCCACGAGCTCCTTGCCCGATCCCGGGGGGCCCGAGACCAGAACCCGGCTGTTGGCGGGGGCCACCTTGGCGATCAGTTGTCGAAGGGCCTGGGCGGCCGCGGATTTGCCCATCAGCCCGTCCGAGGTGAAGCTCTGAGCGCGCAAACGGCGGTTCTCGCGCTTGAGGCCAGCCGCCTCCAAAGCGCGCTCGATCACCAACAGAAGGCGATCGGATTTGAAGGGCTTCTCCAGAAACTCATAGGCCCCCCGCTTGATGGCGCTGACGGCGGTTTCGATATTGCCGTGGCCGGAGATCATGATCACCGGCAGGTCCGGGTCCAGTCCCTTGACCATGTCGAGCAATTCCAGCCCGTCCATGCCGCCGCCTTGCATCCAGATATCCAGCACCAGCAAGGCGGGTTTGCGGGCGCGCAGGGCCGCCAATGCCTGGTTGGAATCGGCGGCGGTTCGAACGGCGTATCCTTCGTCCTCGAGGATGCCGGCCACGAGGTCGCGGATGTCGGCTTCATCGTCCACGACAAGCACGTCAGCGCTCATATCATCTCCTCTACACCCCCGAGGGCCGCGACAGACAGGCGCGCGCTGCTCGGAAATCTCATGATCACCCGGGCTCCGGGCGCTTGGTGGGCGTCGGTGAGGACGAGGCTTCCCTCATGGTCCTCCATGATCCGCTTGACGATCGCCAGACCGAGGCCTGTGCCCTTTTCGCGGGTCGTCACATACGGTTCAGTCAAACGATCGCGGTCGCGAACGGGAAGGCCGACGCCGTTGTCCTCGACGATCACGCAGAGATCCTCGGCGTCATCCACCAGGGTCGCGGTAATCAGCCCCAAAGGCTCGGGCGTAGACAGTCGCCGCGCGGCCACCGCCTCGCCCGCATTCTTGAGAATGTTGGTCAGCGCTTGGCCCACCATCCGGGCGTCGCAATTGATGACGACGTCATCGCCGGTTTCCTGCAACACGACCTCGATCTCGGGATCAACGAAGCGCTGCGCGAAGACGCCCTGACGCAGCATCTCGGTGAGATTGGCCGGCTCAAAGCGGGGCGCGGGCATCCGGGCAAAGGCCGAGAATTCGTCGACCATGCGGCCGATGTCGCCAACCTGACGAATGATGGTCTCGGTGCAGCGGTCAAAGGTTTCAAGATCGCTGGTGATTTCCTTGCGATATTTACGACGGATTCGCTCTGCCGAAAGCTGGATGGGCGTCAGCGGGTTCTTGATCTCATGGGCGATACGTCGCGCAACATCCTTCCACGCGGCGTTTCGCTGAGCGGCCACCAGTCGCGTAATGTCATCGAAGGTCAGCACCAAGCCCTCGGCCACCTGCCCCGCGCCGCGGACGCGTAGGCGTCGGGATTCCCCCTCGCGCACCAAATCGACCTCGACCTCGGCATCTGACCGCCCCTCGAGGATGGTCTCGATCACGATGTCGAACTCCGGCGCGGCCTCGATCAGGTCCAGGCCGACGGCGTCTTCCTGCAGGCTCAGCAGAGTCACGGCCCGACGGTTCAACGCCGAGATTCGGCCTTGCGGATCGAGGCTGACGACCCCTGCGCTGACTCCCGACAGCACGGTCTCGATGAACTGACGCCGCGTCTCGGCGTCCAGACTGGCGGTCCTCAAGGCCGCCTGCTGAACCTGGAGATCAGTCGTCATCATGTTGAAGGCGTTGGACAAGGCTCTGATCTCGTCCGGTCCGACCCCGGCGTCGACCCGGGCGTCGAGATCTCCGGCCGATACACGACCCGCCGCCTCCACCAATCCGGCGACAGGGCCAGCGATCGAGTTGGCGGCGGCAATCCCGACCCAGACGGCGGCGACCAGCACCAGAAGCGCGGTCTCCGCATAGCTGAGGCCGAAAATGGCCTGGATGCGTACTCGGCTTCGCTCGGCGTCGCGATACGAGATCAGCGATTCCTCTGCTTCGATCAGGTGGCTTAGAATCCCGCTGTCGATTGGGCGAACCACATAGAGATAGGCGTCCGGGAAGGCCTTTAGCCGGTAGAGGGCGCGGAAAAGATCGGCCGAAACAAACCGTTGGGCGATCGCTTCGCCCGTATCCGTGCCTTGGAAGGTGGTTGGCGGCGGCGCCAGGAACGGCGGTGCGCCAGGCGTCTCGGCCCGCGCCAGGATACGGCCGTCCCGGTCCAGCACATAGGCGGCGGAAAAGCCGCTCGCCTTGGTTTCGTCGGCCAGATAGTGCCCGAACGCGACCGGTGACTGCGATAGCGCAGGCGCGGCCTGGTTCAGGCTGGCGGCCATCGGGCGGATGTTCTCGCTGATGTATTTGACCTGCTCGGCGACGTAGGAATTGGCCACCTTGGCCGAGTTCTCGACGACCGTTCGGACCCTCTGACTGAACCAGCCCTCGACGCCGCGATTAACCAGAACCCCGAAGAACAGCGCCACGATGACAGCGGGCGCCACGGCGGCGAACGAGAACAGGCCGACGAAACGCAAATGCAGTCGCGCGCCGGCGTCATGGGCTCGCGCGTCGATCATCTCGAAAAGCCGCAGTCCGACCACCGTCGCGACTCCGAGAATGAGCACGAGGTTGAAGCCGAGAACGACGAGGATGGCGGTGCTGGCGGGGCTGATCGGGCCGCTCTTGGGCGGCGACGACGCCAAGGCCACGCCAGTGACTGTCAAAATCACGGCCAAGGCGTAACATCCGCCGATCACATAGCGCGATCGAAGGCGTTCCCGCCACCAGACCCAACTGAACGGGGCCGGCGGGCTTTCGGACCCGATGTCGGACATGACTGACGCCATTGCGTCACTCTAAATCCGGGTGTGCCCTAAACTCAACAGTTATGTGCCAAATAAGCTTCAACGACGTCCGCGGGTCATTTCGACCCCCAGATCCTGAATCTTCTTGCGCAGCGTGTTGCGGTTCAGACCAAGGATCTCAGCCGCCCGCACCTGGTTGCCCCGAGTCGCCGAAAGGGTCAGCTGGATCAGGGGACGCTCGACCTCCTGCAGAACGCGGTCATAGAGGCCCGCTGCGGGAACACCGTCGGGTTGATCGGCGAAATGGCCCGCCAGGTGCCGCTCTACCAGCATCGACAGCGTGAGCGGCCCCTCCTCCGACCGCGCGGCCGGGGTGTGATCCTGAAGCTCACGATCGACGATTCTGGCGCTGATCAGTTCCTCGGCGTACAGCGCGCACATCCGTCGGATCAGGTTTTCCAGCTCGCGGACATTGCCGGGCCACGAGTGGGTCTTCAGCCGATCCAGGGCGCTGGAGTCGATCGTCTTGGCCGGCAGCCCTTCCCGGTGGGCGCGCAGCAGGAAGGTGCGGGCCAGATCCGGAATGTCCTCGGTACGATCACGCAACGGCGGAAGGCGCACGGGCGCGACATTGAGGCGGAAGAACAGATCCTCGCGGAACAGGCCCTGCTGGATCAGGCCGCGCAGGTCGCGATTGGTCGCGGCGATGATCCGCACATTCGGGCGGCGGCCGGTCTTGGGATTGAGCACCGGCTCGGTGCCGTCAATCACCCGCAGCAGACGAGTCTGGGCGTCCAACGGCATGTCGCCGATCTCGTCGAGGAACAGGGTGCCGCCATCGGCCTCGATCAGCCGCCCAAGGTCGCCCTCGCCGCGCCCGAAGAGCTCGGTCTCGACCCGCTCGCGCGGGACCGCCGCCAGATTGATGACCACGAACTTGCCGTCGCGACGACGCCCCAGTTCGTGCAGGGCGCGGGCGACCAGCTCCTTGCCGGTGCCGCTTTCACCTAGGATCAGCACGGTGAGGTCGGCGCCAACCAGCCGAGCGATGGTGCGATAGACCTCTTGCATCGGCGCCGAGCGGCCGATCAACGGCAGGCGCTCGTCGCGCAGGGCTCGGGCCTGGGCCTTAGAGGCCTCGGCGTCGGCCGGACGCGACAGGGCGCGACGCGCCGCGGCCGTGACATCGTCCAGGTCGAAGGGCTTGGAGATGTATTCGAACGCCCCGGCGTCGGCGGCGTTGACCGCGGTCAGCAAGGTGTTTTGCGCGCTCATGACGATGATCGGCAGCTTGGGGCGCTCCTTGCGGATGCGCGGCAGCACGTCGAAGACATTCTCGTCCGGCATCATCACGTCGGTGACGACCAGATCGCCCTCGCCGTCCATGACCCATTTCAACAGGGTGGTCGCATTGCCGGTCGCGCGCACCTGATAACCCAGTCGGGTGAAGGCCTGGCTGAGGACAAGCCGCACGGACGAGTCGTCGTCAGCGATCAGGATCTTCTTGCTGGCGGCATTCATGCTGACGCGTCTCCGACGGAAGGTTCAGGCGCCACGGGCAACAACACGCGAAATACGGTGCGGCCGGGCTCGGACTCGAAATCGATTAGACCGCCATGGGCGGTGACAAGCTTGGTGACCAGAGCCAGGCCAAGGCCCGTGCCGTTGGGCTTGGTGGTCACGAACGGCTGGAAAAGGTGATCGCGCAGGCTTTGGGGGACGCCAGGACCATTGTCCTGCACGCGGATCTCAATGGGCGCGCCGCTGGTGGCCTTGCCGTCCGCGCCGCGCATGCGCACGCCAGGCCGCCATGCGGTGTTTATCGTGATCGCGCCGCGCCCGTCACCGCGCATGTGGGCGGCCTCGGCCGCGTTCTTCACGAGGTTGAGGAAGATCTGGATCAGGTGATCCTCATCGCCCCACACGGGCGGCAGCGACGGATCATAGGTCTCTCGCAACGACAGACCATCCGCCACACCGTTGGCGACCAGCGCCCGCACGCGGTCGAGAACCTGATGGATGTTGACCGCCTCGCGCGGGGTCGGAAGGTTTTCGGAAAACGCTTCCATGCGATCAACCAGGCGACGGATGCGATCCGTCTCATCGACGATCAACTGGGCCAGGGGCTGGTCGGCTGCGGGGGCGCCCGCCTTCAGCAGTTGCGCCGCGCCGCGAATGCCCGCCAGCGGGTTCTTGATTTCATGCGCCAGCATCTTGCCCAATCCGACGACCGACCGCAGGCCTGCGGCGTCCGCGCCGCGATCAACGCCCAGAACGCCCTTCACATGCAGGGTCAGCAGCACCGAGCCGTCGCCCAAAGGCGCCGCGGCCCCATCCGCTTCAAACGGCGGCTGACCGAAGAGATTGACCTCAACGCCGTGTTCCCGCACTGGCGCGCCCTCGAAGATCGCGCGGTCCAGCAGCGAGACCAGCACCGAACCGGGCGGCAAAGCCGCGCGGAATCGCCCGCGCGCCAGCAAGGACAGCCCGTGACCGAACAAGGCCTCGGCCGCCTCATTGACGGCGACGAGGCCGCCTTCACGATCGACGACGAGCGCCGGCTCGGGGCTCAGATCGAAAGCGGCGGACTTTAAGGCGTCAGGCGCTTTGCCGCCGTAAACGCGCGCGTGGTCGGTCAAGCGGCGATCCTCCGGTCTTCCAGCCAAAGCCGCGTCAGGGACCGCTTAACCTGTTCCGGATCATCCAGGCGACAGAGCGAAGCGCGCGCGGCGCGGCGCCCTTCAGGCGCTGCTGGCCAGGGCGCCGCCTCGATGTAGGAGGCCAGGTGCTTGCGGAACATCTTGAGGCCCAGCGTCTCGCCATAGAAGTTCAGGCTGCGACGGAAATGAGTCAGGGCTATCGCCAGACGTTCGTCCGGCCCCGGCTCGATGAACGCCCGCCCTTCAAGCGCGGCCTCAATAGCCTTGGCGATCCACGGCCGACCATACACGCCCCGTCCGATCATCACGCCATCCGCGCCCGACTGCTCCAGCGCCATACGCGCGCTGACCCCATCGACGATATCGCCATTCACCAGAACGGGGATGGATACCGCCGCCTTGACCGTGGCGACGGCGGACCAGTCCGCGACGCCCTTATAGAATTGGCTCCGTGTCCGGCCGTGCACAGTGATCGCGCTGGCGCCGGCCGCCTCCGCGCGCCGTGCGATGTCCGCCGCATTGCGCGTGTGATCGTCCCAGCCCAGACGCATCTTCACCGTGACCGGCACATCGACGGCCTCGACCGCGGCGGCGACCAGCGCCTCCGCCAAATCCGGGTCGCGCATCAAGGCCGAGCCGCACTGCTGGCCGCCGGAAACTTCCTTGGCCGGGCAGCCGAAGTTCAAATCGACGATGTTGGCGCCGGCTTCGGCGGCCATTCGCGCGCCGCGCGCCATCAGACCCACATCGCGACCGACCAGTTGAACGACCATCAGCGGAAGTCCGTCACCCACGGCGGCGCGGCGCACCACGTCAGGGCGACCCCGCGCGAATTCCGCGCAGGCCACCATCTCGGTCGCCACATAGGGCGCGCCGAGCGCCGTGGCCGTTTCCCTAAAGGGTAGATCGGAGACGCCCGTCATCGGCGCGATCCAAACACGCCCGGGAACCACCACTCCACCGACTCGGAGCGCGTTGCTCATTTTGTAATCATCCCCATCGCTGTGTTTTTAGGCATATTGTGCGCTGCAGTAAAGCCCGGATCGACTGGACAAGCGCGACCGCCAGACTAAACACGCGCCATGACCTTTTCCGTCGTCATCGTCGCCGCCGGTTCCGGGACCCGGGCCGGCCCAGGCCAGGCCAAACAATGGCGGCCGCTGGGCGGTAAACCTGTTCTGCGCTGGTCCGTCGAGGCCTTCTTGGCCGCGGGAGCAGCGAAGATCGTGATTGTAACGACCCCGGGCGGCGCTCAGGCCCTGAACGGGACGCTCGCAGGACTCGACGGCTGGCAAGGAACCACGGGCGGCGCGACGCGCGCGCTCTCTGTTCAGTCAGGACTGAAAGCTCTATCGGAGCGGCCGCTGGACGAGCCCGTGCTGGTGCATGATGCGGCCCGCCCGTTCGTGACGCAGCGCACCATTGAGGGTCTCCTGGATACTTTGAGCGACTCGGACGGCGCCATTCCCGCCCTGCCCGTCGCCGACACCTTGAAACGCGCCGGCTCCGGCGAACCTCTTGTGACCACCTCGAGAGACAACCTTTGGCGCGCCCAGACGCCCCAGGCCTTCCGGCGCGACGTTCTGATCGCCGCCTACGCGGCTTGGACCGGCGACCAGGAACCCACCGACGACGCCCAGGTGGTCGAGGCGACGGGCGGCCAGGTCGCCTTGGCCCCGGGCGATCCGCTGCTGATGAAACTGACCTATCCGGAGGACTTCGCCATGGCCGAACGACTGGCGGGCGCCGCCCGGATAACGCGTATTGGCCAGGGCTTTGATGCCCACCGTTGGGGGCCAGGCGAGTCGGTCTGGCTGTGCGGCGTCGAAATCGCCCATGACGAAACCCTGATCGGTCACTCCGATGCCGACGCCGGCCTCCACGCCCTGACCGACGCCCTGCTGGGCGCGATCGGCGAAGGCGATATCGGCGACCATTTCCCGCCCACCGATCCGCAATGGAAGGGCGCGGCGTCCGACAAGTTCCTGATCCACGCCGCCGACCTGGTGCGCGCCCGAGGCGGCTTGATCGTCAATGTCGATGTGACGCTGATCTGTGAGCGCCCCAAGATCAAGCCGCACCGCGCGGCGATGCGCGAACGCCTGGCGCAGATCCTGGCGTTGCCGCTCGACCGGGTCAGCGTCAAAGCCACCACGACAGAGAAGATGGGATTCACCGGCCGAGGCGAAGGCTTGGCGGCCCAGGCCGTCGTGGCGGTCGAGACTCCGGCCTGACCGGTATAGGCTAGGCCGCGAATCCGCTGGAGAGCCGCATGTTCCCTCTAGAAATCGAGACCCTGGCCAGGCTGCTGGTGGCCGAGGCCCGCGACAAGTCGCTGAGGCTGGCCACGGCCGAAAGCTGCACCGGGGGCCTGGTGTCCGGCGCGATCTGCTCGATCTCGGGCGCGTCCGACGTCTTCGAGCGCGGCTTCGTCACCTACACCAACCGGGCCAAGTCCGAGATGCTGGGCGTGCCGGGCGACCTGATCGCCGACCATGGCGCGGTCTCGGAACCCGTGGCGCGCATGATGGCCGAAGGCGCGCTGGCCAACAGCAACAGCCATGTGGCGGTGTCGATCACGGGCGTCGCCGGCCCGGGCGGCGGCACGCCGATGAAGCCCGTGGGCACGGTGCATTTCGCTGTCGCGCGCGCCAATCGGTCGGTCGTGCATCGTCACGAGACATTTGACGGTCAGACGCGCGAGGCGGTGCAACTGGCGGCCGTCCGCGTGGCCCTTGAGATGTTGCGTACGGCGGTCGCCTAAGGTGCCGGAGGCCGGCCCCTCCGACTGGCGCAGGTTCGTCGGCGCGGGATTGTCGAAAAACGCCCTCGCCGCGACTGCGGCCCGGCGCAGCGAGATCCGTCACGCCATCCGCGTCTCCGCCGCTGTCGGCGCGGCCTACGCCCTGGCGACCCTGCTGCGCCTGCCGCAGGGCTACTGGGCCGTGTTCACCGCCGTCATCGTGGTCCAGGCCAGTATCGGCGCCACGATCACCGCCTCGATCGAACGCCTCATGGGCACGGTGGTCGGCGCCGTGGCCGGCGCGGCGGCCGCCTATCTGCACATTCGCTGGCCGCAGTTCGGCGGGCTTATTCTTTGCGTGACGGTGGCCCTGCTCGCGTTCCTGGCCGCTGTGCGCCCCGCGCTCAAGGTCGCGCCCGTCACCGCGGTGATCATGTTGATCGGCACGACGACGCACATGGAGCCCATGACGGCGGCCTTGTTTCGCGTGGTCGAAATCCTGGTCGGCAGTCTGGTCGGCGTGGCCGCCACACTGCTGATCTTTCCGGCGCGCGCTCACGGCGCGGTCGTCGAAAGGGTGGGCGAAATCGCCCGATTGAACGCCCAACTTCTGACCCACTACGCCCGGGTCCTGCGCGGCGAACCTAGCGATCTTTCGACCGCCCAGGCCTATGACGCCAATCGCGCCGCGATGGCCAAGCTCCAGACGGCGATGGCGGAAGCGAGTCGGGAAACGGCCTCCCGGCTCAGCCTGCGCGCGGCGCCCGAGGCCCTTCCCCGCACCCTGTGGCGGCAGCGCAATGATATCGTGATGATTGGCCGGGCCGTCGCCCAGCCCGTGGCCATCGCCACCCTGAACGAGCCCGCGGCCGCCATGATCGACGCCGCCAAGAGTTTCCTGACCCAGACCGCGGGTCTCATCGCTGGAGGCGCGCGACCGGATCGCCTCGCCTTTTCCGAAGCCCACGTCGTGTTTCAGGCGGCGATCGAGTCCCTGCGGGCGGAGGGCGCGATCAGGACCCTGCCGTTCGACGACGCGGCGCGGGTCTTCGGCCTGGTGTTCGCGATCGAGAACCTGCACGCCAATCTCGGCGATCTCGCCGACAGGCTGGAAGAACGAAACAGCGCGCCGGACTAGACCCTCGCTCCGTGTATCTGGCGGGCCCGGTCCTCGAAACACGCGATCAGCTTGTTGGCGGCCCGGTCCACATTCGCCGCCAGAAGGGCGTCGAGCATGCGAGACTTGAAAGCGAAATCTATCACGAATTCAATAGTTGTTTCAGCGCCTTTTGGCGTGAACTTCCACTGATTTGAAAGCCGCTTGAAGGGGCCGTAGAGCAAGCTGACATCGACGGTCAAATGCTCGGCGTCGCGACGCACGCGGGTCGCGAACTTCTCCTTGAGGAAGGAAAACCCGACCTGGGCCTCGGCGTCGATGGTGCTGACCGGACCGTCCTCACGGGCGTTCCAGGTTCTCATGCCCGTGATCCACGGGACGAAGCCGGGATAAGCCTCCACATCGCCGACCAGCGCGAAGAGCTGCTCGGGCGTATAGGGCAGAACTCTTGTGACGACGTGACGATGCAAGCCTAGGCGATCCGGGCGTCGAGGGCGCGGCGCGCCGCCTGCAGCTTGGCGAAGTCGTCGCCTGCGTGATGGGACGAGCGGGTCAGGGGGCTGGCAGAGACCATCAGGAAGCCCTTGGCGCGGGCGATGGCCTCATAGGCCTTGAACTCTTCGGGGGTGACGAAACGATCGACGGCGGCGTGCTTGCGCGTGGGCTGCAGGTACTGGCCGATGGTGATGAAATCAACGCCGGCCGAACGCATGTCGTCCATCACCTGCATGACCTCCTCCTTGGCCTCGCCCAAACCGACCATCAGGCCGGACTTGGTGAACTGGGTCGGGTCGCGTTCCTTGACCCGTTCCAGCAGGCGCAAGGAATTATAGTAGCGGGCGCCAGGGCGGATCTTCAAATAGAGGCGCGGCACGGTTTCGAGATTGTGGTTGAAGACGTCGGGCCGCGCGTCGATCACGACGTTCTCGGCCCGATCCTTGCGCAGGAAGTCCGGCGTCAGGATCTCGATGGTCGCACCCGGCGCGGCGGCGCGGATGGCCAGAACGACCTCGGCGAAGTGCTGAGCCCCGCCGTCGGCCAGATCATCACGGTCCACCGAGGTGATGACCACATGCTTGAGGCCCATCTTGGCGACGGCCTCGCCGACACGGCGCGGCTCGTCCGGGTCAAGCGCGTTGGGCAGGCCGGTCGTGACATTGCAGAAGGCGCAGGCCCGTGTGCAGATCTCGCCCATGATCATCATGGTGGCGTGTTTCTGACTCCAGCACTCGCCGATGTTCGGGCAGGCCGCTTCCTCGCAGACCGTAGTCAGCTTGTGCTCGCGGACGATGCTGCGGGTCTCGTTATAGCCCGGCGAGCCGGGCGCGCGGACACGAAGCCACTCGGGCTTGCGCAGCACCGGCGTATCCGGGCGGTTTTGTTTTTCGGGATGGCGCGCCGCCCGGTCTTCCAGGTTCCGCGCCGTCAGCGTGTCGATCACCGTGGCCATGAGCCCTAAATCGGACGTCTTGCCCTCCGGATCAAGCACGCGATCTTGCATACGGCGCAAAGGCGCGAAATGAGTGGTCCATATGCGTCGCCGCCTTCTCGTAACCCTGCTCCTTGCGTCCCTTGCCGGTTGTGGCGATGGCGGCTCCCGCGCACCTTTCGCCGAGAGCCGGATCCCCCCGTCGATCGCGCCGCGCTTCTACGCGCCGGACAACTGGGCCTGGGGCTATGTGCGGGTCGGTGCGGGCCGGATCCAGCGCTACGGGGTTTCGGCGCCGCCCGTGGCGCCCCGCGCCATCGTACTGATCTTGACCGGCTATGCCGAGCCTGCGGAAAAGTGGTTCGAGACGGCGCGTCGCTTGAACACGGACGGTTACACGGTCTGGGTGCTGGAACGGCAAGGCCAGGGCGGATCGGAGCGAGCCACACCCTGGCGCGACCTGGGGCACGCCGACAGTTTTGAGCCCGACGTCGCCGCCGTCCGCGCCCTGATCAATGTCGTGGTCCGCCCCAAGGGCGATGCCCCGTTAGTGGTTCTTGGCCACGGGGACGGAGGGCTTGTCGCGCTGCG
>JAHINZ010000431.1 GCA_018895795.1 Alphaproteobacteria bacterium | reverse complement strand
GAGGACGACTGTAGGCTGAGCGGCGCGCCTTTGGTCGTTGAGTTGTCGCATGGCTAAAACCGATCGCCCTCAACCGTTGTGGCCAGTCGACCGGTCATCGCCTCGCGACGCCTTCAACCGCACCATGAGCCTGATCGCGGCGGGCCGGGATCTGCCCGAGGTGCTGGAGGCGATCGTGCGGTCGGTGGAGGCGCAGGATCCCAACATCCTGTGCAGTATCCTGTTGCTCGACGACGCGCGGCAGCGCTTGCTGGTCGGGGCCGCGCCCGGGCTGCCCGACAGCTACAATCAGGCGATCCACGGCACGCCGATCGGCCCCAAGGCGGGGTCCTGCGGCACGGCCCTCTATCTGGGGCGCAAGGTGATCGTCGAGTCCATCGCCACCGATCCCCTGTGGGAGGATTACAAGGATCTGGCCGAGGCCGCCGGGCTGGCCTCCTGCTGGTCCGCGCCGATCTTTGTCGAGGGGGTCCCTCTGGGCACCTTCGCCATCTATCAGAGCCATCCCAGCAAGCCGTCCACCGAGGACATCGCCTTCATCGAAACGGCGGCTGATCTGGCGGCCATCGCGATCGTACGCCATCGCACCGACGCCCGTCTGGCGGCCAGCCTGGCGCGCGAACAGGCCGCCGCCGCGCTTCAGAGAGAGACCGCGCGCAACCTGCAGAGCTTCTTCGACGTCTCGCTCGACATGTTGTGCATCGCCAGCCTGGACGGCCGGTTCATCGAGCTCAGCCGGTGCTGGGAGGCCGCGCTCGGCTATCCGCTCGAAACGCTGAAGGGGCGCCCATTCCTGCCCCTGATCCATCCGGATGACGTCGAAGCGACCCGCGCGGTGCTGCGAGGCCAGGGCGAGGGCGCCGAGGTGCAGGGCTTCATCAATCGCTATCGCCGTCAGGACGGCGTCTATCGGATGCTGGAATGGCGAACCCGAATATCGGGGGGCCTGATCTTCGCCGTGGCGCGGGACGTCACCGACCGGCAGTTGCTGGAGGCCGACATGGCCGCCGCCCGCGCCGCCGCCGAGGCCGCCAACCAAGCCAAGAGCGATTTCCTGGCCAATGTCAGCCACGAGATCCGAACGCCTCTGAACGGCGTCATCGGCGTGACGACGGCCCTGTCCCGAACGGCGCTGTCGCCCCAGCAGCGGGACATGGTCGACCTGATCCAGACCTCGGGCGAGAGTCTCGAGCGGCTGGTGTCGGACATTCTGGACGTGACCAGCATCGAAGGCGGAAGGCTGGTTCTACAAAGCCGGACGTTCGATCTCGAGCACGCCCTGCGCGGACCGCTGGAGATGCATCGACGCCGGGCGGAGACCCAGGGACTGGTCTTCGACGTCCGGTTTGGCCCCGGGGCCCAGGGTGTCTTCTTGGGCGATGACATCCGCATCCGCCAGGTGGTGGACAATCTGCTGTCCAACGCCGTCAAGTTCACGCGCCAAGGGTGGGTGGCCGTCGAGATCGAGGTCAGCGGCGACGCCCCGCCCCGGTTGCAGATCGCGGTCAGCGACACCGGTATCGGCTTCGACGCCGCCAAGACCAACAGTCTTTTCGAGCGCTTCAATCAGGGCGACGCCAGCGTGACCCGCGCCTTCGGCGGGACGGGCCTGGGTCTTTCGATCAGCCACGCCATCGTGGACATGATGGGGGGCGCGCTGACGGCCGATTCGACGCCAGGTCAGGGCAGCCGCTTCCAGATGGTCGTCCCTCTGGCGCGCGGTCAGGGCGATCGGCGGACGTCCAGCGATGTCACCCCCGCTCCCGCCGTCAGCGAGGCGGCCTTACGGGTGCTGCTGGCCGAGGATCATCCGACCAACCAGAAGGTGGTCGATCTGATCCTCGCCCCGTACGAGGCCAAGCTGACGATCGTTGAGAATGGGGCCTTGGCCATCGAGGCCTTCAAGGCCGAACGCTACGACGTCGTGCTGATGGATATCCAGATGCCGGTGATGGACGGTCTGACGGCGATCCGGGCGATCCGGACCATCGAAGCCGAGCAAGCGGATCGGCCGCGCACGCCGATCGTCGCGCTCAGCGCCAACGCCATGGCTCACCACCGGGACGAGGCCGTCGCGGCCGGCGCCGACCTGCATGTCGCCAAACCCGTGACGGCGGCGGCGCTTCTGGGCGGCATCCACAAGGTGTTGGGGGGCGACGCGGACTGAAAACCGGTCCGCGGCGACAAAAGGCCATTCCCCTGCGCGGCCCGGGCGCATAATCCTGCCCGCCTTCGCCCCCCGCCGGCGCCTCGCGCGGCCAAGATCCAAGGACCGGACAAGACGTGATCGCCTTCGAGGCCGTTTCCAAGACCTATGCCCCCAAGGCGAAAGCCGGCGGCGAGGGCCATGTCGCGCTGAGCGGGGTTTCGCTGTCGGTGCGGGCCGGCGAGGTGTTCGGCGTGATCGGGGCCTCGGGCGCGGGCAAATCGACCCTGATCCGGCTGATCAACGGCCTGGAAAGGCCGACCGACGGCCGGGTGGTGGTCGATGGCGACGATGTCGCCGCCCTGGGCGTCGAGGGTCTGCGCGACCTGCGGCGCCGGGTGGGCATGATCTTCCAGCACTTCAACCTGCTGTCGTCCAAGACGGTGGCCGACAATGTCGCCTTTCCGCTGAAGCTGGCCGGTCGGCCGGCCGCCGAGGTCAAGGCGCGGACGGCCGAGCTGCTGGCGCGGGTGGGGCTGTCCGACCAGGCCGCGAAATACCCCGCCCAGCTGTCGGGCGGCCAGAAGCAGCGCGTGGGCGTCGCCCGCGCCCTGGCGACGGGGCCCAAGGTGCTGCTGTGCGACGAGGCCACCAGCGCCCTGGACCCCGAAACCACCGAGCAGATCCTCGACCTGGTCTCGGGCCTCAATCGCGAGCTGGGCCTGACCATCGTGCTGATCACCCACGAGATGGACGTGGTGCGCCGGGTCTGCGACCGGGTGGCGGTGCTGGAGGCCGGGCGGGTCGTCGAGACCGGCGCGGTCGAGGATGTCTTCCTGCATCCGGCCAGCGCCACCGCCCGCCGCTTTGTGCGCGAGGCGGACGGCGAACCGGCCGCCGGCGCGGTTCTGGCCGGTCGGGTGGTTCGCCTGACCTTCAGGGGCGAGGCGACCTACAAACCGGTGCTGGGCGAGGTGGCTCGGACCACGGGCGTCGACTATTCGATCCTCGGCGGCCGCATCCACCGCCTGCGCGAGACGCCCTATGGCCAGTTGACCCTGGCCCTGACCGGCGGCGACGTCGACGCGGCCATCGCCCAGTTTCAGGCGGCGGGCGTGCGGGTCGATCCGGTCCTGATCGGGGAGGGCGCGTGATGGGCCATATCGATTGGGCCGAGATCGCCCAGGCGAGCCTCGACACCCTGGCCATGCTGGGCGGTTCGATGATCCTGACCGTGCTGCTGGGCCTGCCGCTGGGGGTGATCCTGTTCCTGACCGGCAAGGGCCAGATGCTGGACAATCGCGCCGCCAACGGGGCGCTGTCGCTGCTGGTCAACATCCTGCGCTCGGTGCCGTTCGTGATCCTGCTGATCGTGATGATCCCGCTGACCGTGGCCCTGGTCGGCACCTCGCTGGGGGTTGCCGGCGCCATCCCGCCGCTGGTGGCCGGCGCCGCGCCGTTCTTCGCCCGCCTGGTCGAGACCGCCCTGCGCGAGGTCGACAAGGGCGTGATCGAGGCCAGCTTCGCCATGGGCGCCAAGCGCCGGCAGGTGGTGATCAACGCTCTGCTCCCCGAGGCCATGCCCGGGATCATCGCCGCCGCCACCGTCACCGCCATCGCCCTGGTGTCCTATACCGCCATGGCCGGCGTGGTCGGGGCTGGCGGACTGGGCGACCTGGCGATCCGCTTCGGCTATCAACGCTTCCAGACCGATGTGATGGTGGTCACCGTGGTGCTGCTGCTGGTGCTGGTCCAGGCGCTGCAGATGGTCGGCGACAGGGTGGTGCGGCGAGTTTCACATCGGTGAGGCCTTGCGTTCTTGGAGGCTCGGCTACGCCTCGCACCTCAGGATGAGGACGGTTTCTGAAGTCCTCATCCTGAGGCGCCCGCGCAGCGGGCCTCGAAGGACGCACGGCGTTCCCATCGCGTCGTCCGGACGCTAGAAGGCGGCCATGACCGACGACATCCCCATCCTTTCCGAACCGCCGCGCGAACACTGGGACGCGGCCTTCGCCGAGACCCTGATCGGCAAGACCCTGCTGGTGGGCCTGACCTTCCTGGACGACGACGGCGACGTCACCGAGCGCCAGCAGTTCTTCGGCGTGGTGATCGAGGCCGACGCCCATGACGGCATCCTGCTGGATCTGCTGGGCGAGCACGACGGCGACACCTACGCCCTGCCGCCCCAGACCTCCAACATCACCGCCGCCGAGGCGGGCGTCACCAGTTTGGATGGCGACACGCCCGACTTCGTGGTCAGCTGGGCCATCCACGGCGCGCCCGATGCGCCGGCCAATGACGAGGACGAAGCCTAGGCCTGATCGAACGGGAACGGCAGCCGGCCGGCCTTGAACAGGATGTCGGGGTTCTCGTCATAGTCGCCCAGCTCGACATCGGCCGAGGCGGCGAAGGCCACCACGCCTTCGCGCAGCGGGGCCAGGCGCTCGGCCTTGCGGCGTGCCTCGGCGGCGTCCTTGCAGCCGATCTGCTGCTCGGCCTTCAACGCCTTGCCGCGCCCGGCGATATAGGCTTGCACGATATAGACGGTTTCCTTGGCCATGCCTCCTCAGGCCGCCTGTTTGGGCGGCGGGTCAAGCAATCCATCAGCCCCGATCAGCAAAACTGGTTTCGCGGACGCGCCGAACGGGGGCAAAACCCTGCACGTCATTGATTTCCCGGAGCCGTTCATGGTCGCCCGCCGCGCTTTCGTCGCCCTTAGCCTCGCCGCCGCCACGCTGAGCCTTGGGCTTCTCGCCGCCTGCGGCCAGAAGCCGGTCGACTCGTCGTCCGCGTCCGACACACTGACCGTCGCCGCCACGGCCATCCCGCACGCCGAGGTGCTGGAGTTCATCAAGCCGAAGCTGGCGGCCGACGGCCTGAAGATCGAGATCAAGGTCTTCAACGACTACGTCCAGCCCAACACCCAGGTGGCCGAGAAGCGCATCGACGTCAGCTATTTCGAGACCCTGCCCTATCTGCAGACCTTCAATAGGGACAAGGGCACCAACCTGATCCCGATCATCGGCGTGCATATCGAGCCGATCGGCGCCTATTCGGCCAAGTACAAGGCCATCGCCGACCTGCCGCAGGGCGCCACCGTGGCCATTCCCAATGACGCCAGCACCGAGGGCCGGGCCCTGCTGCTGCTGTCGCGCAACAAGGTCATCACCCTGAAGGACCCGGCCAATCCACTGTCGAGCCTGAAGGACATCGCCGGCAATCCCAAGGGCCTGAAGTTCAAGGAACTGGAAGGGGCGACCCTGCCGCGCGTGCTGAACCAGGTCGATCTGGCGATCATCAACACCAACTACGCCCTCGACGCCAAGCTGAACCCGTCCAAGGACGCCCTGCTGATCGAGGACAAGAAGAGCCCCTATGTGAACTATCTGGTCGGCCGTCCGGACAACAAGGACGACCCGCGCGTGAAGAAATTGGCGGCGGCTTTGACCACGCCCGAGGTCGCCGCCTTCATGGCCCGCAAATATGCGGGCGCGGTGGTGCCGGCGTTCTGAGGTGTCTGGCTCGCATCGCCGTCACGTCTATTTTGGGTATCCGAGGACCTGACAAGTGGCGCGATAAGTGTCACTTGCTACGCCGAAGCTGGTCGTTTGAGACTGGCCTCGCGAGAGTCGGAGGCCAATCCGACCGTTTACCATCGCACGGAATGATCTTGCTCCAGCCCCACCGGGGCGAGATCCCGGCCGGGGGCGTATTTCCCGGCCGGACCCTGCGGATCTGCACGCCTCCGCATGCTAAGTCTGGCCAGCCGTGACATTTCACCCTACCTATCAGGGTCTGTCCTGATGGAGCGCGGTCGTGCCTCTCCCAACCTTTGACGCCCGCTCGCGGATGCTGGTGCTCGACGTCTGTTCGTCGTCGGGCCTGGAGGACTGGTCGCCGGACCTGCAGAAGGCCAAGGTCTATGAGCGGATCCTGCTGGACCTGATCCTGGGCGAACTCGCGCCGGGCGCGCGGCTGGACGAGCAGTCGCTGGCGGCGCGCTATGAGGCTGGCCTGGCCGGCGTCCGCGACGCCCTGGGGCGGCTGGCCCTGGAGGGGCTGGTCATCCGTCGCGCCCGTTCGGGCACCCTGGTCGCTCCGCTGGATCTGGTCGAGCTGCGGCAGGGCTATGAGGCCCGGGCCCTGATCGAACCTCACTGCGCGGGTCTGGCCGCCAAACATGCCTCCAAGGCCGAGGCGCGGGCGATCTTCGACGCCTTCGCCGACGGGGAGACGGCGGCCCAGAACCGCGATCTGCCGTTGCTGGTGGCCATGGACCAGCGTTTCCACGCCGCCGTCGCCCGCGCCAGCCAGAACCTGGCCCTGGCCCGCATCCTGATCCCGCTGCAGCACAAGGCCGCACGCTTCTGGGTGTTCTCGTTCAATGGCGCGACCGAGGCGGAGCTGCTGGCCGATATCGAGCAGCACCGCGACGTGGCCCGGGTGATCGCCGAAGGCGACGTGGAGGGCGCCCGCGCCGCCATGATGCGCGTGCTCAGCATCATGCCCGAGGCCGTGCAGCGGCCGGCGGCCGGCGCGGCCTGACCCTAAATCCCACACTTTTCAAAGGGTGAGGCGTCGGGGCCACAGCCTCGTCGCAATCTTCACTGAAATGTCAGAAGGCATTTTGACGAACGTTGCGTCATTCCCAAATGGTGCGCTGTGGCCGCTCCGATCGTCGAGCGGCGTCGGGGTTCGTCCGCCATGTCGCTTCGTTCCGTGTTTCTGTCCGCCAGCGTGCTGGTCCTCGCGACCGCCGGCAGCGTCCGCGCCGAGGATCAGGTCGCGGACCAGGTCGACGCCGTTCTGGTCCTGGCGCGCGACAAGGCCGGCTTGCTGGAGAAACAGCCCAGCAACACGGTGTTCGGGATCGCCAAGCCGCTGATCGAGACGCCGCGCTCGGCCAGTCTGGTCAGCGACGTGACCCTGGAACGCTTCGGCATCGAGACCCTGGACGGCGTCAGCGCCGTCTCGCCCGGGACCCATACCGCCAGCTTCTATGGCGTGCCCGGGGCGCTGAACATTCGCGGCACCCTGGCCGAGACCTATTTCCGCGGCTTCAAGCGGGTGGAGAACCGGGGGACCTATTCCACGCCGATCGGCGGCGCGGCGCGGATCGAGATCCTGCGCGGTCCGCCGACCCCCGTGTATGGCGCGGGCAAGGTGGGCGGGCTGGTGAATTTCATCCCCAAATCGGCGCGCGACGAGGGTCGGTTCCTGGCCGAACCCGAAGGCCAGCTCACGGCGACGTTCGGCAGCTACGACAAGAAGCTCCTCACCGGTCAGTTCGGCGCGCCGCTCAGCCTGGGGACCGCCGAGGGCGGGGTCTATGCCTATGGCGAGGTCGAGGACAGCCACAGCTTTTATCGTGGCCTGCATCCGCGGCGCCAGACCCTGGAACTGTCGGCCGATTTCGATCTGGGCGGCGGCTGGAGCACGGCCTTCGGCGGCATGGCCTACCATTCCGACGGCGACGTGCAGACGGCGGGCTGGAACCGCCTGACCCAGGACCTGATCGACCATCGCACCTACATCACCGGCCGCGACACCAGCCTGGTCGACGCCGATCACAATGGCCGTCTGACGCCCAATGAGGTGGGCTACTATCCCTATGCCAGCGCGCTGTATCTGCCCTATTACGGCTACCCGACCAGCGACGCCGCCCACACCCTGGACACCGGGGTGGGCACGACCAAGCTCAATCGTCGCACGGTGTATATCAGCCCGGCCGACGTCTCGAAGACCACCACCGGCACGCTCTATTTCGACCTCGCCAAGGACCTGGGCGGCGACCGGACGCTGAAGCTGCAGCTGTTCCACGACACCCAGGACAATGAGCGCTTCGTGTCCTACGGCTATCCGTCGGCCGTCGACGCCAAGGTCAGCGAAGCCCGGGCCAGCCTGACCCTGCCGACCACTGTCGGCGCCGCCAGCGCCAAGACCCTGGTCGGCCTGTCGCATCGCCGGTTCGAGGGACGCCGCCGGGAAAGCTATAACAGCGGGCTGATCGCCCTGGACCGCCGCGACATCGCCTTCGGCGCCACCCCGACCGACTCCCTCGACAGTCCGTTCACCGACGAGCCCGGCGGAATCGGTTTGAAGTGGGAGAATGACAACCGCTCCCGATGGAACCAGACCGGCGTCTTCTTCACCTCGGATATCGAGGCTGGCCGCTGGAACCTGATCCTGGGCGGCCGCTATGACCACTATGCGGTCACGAGCCAGGATACTGGCTTCCTCAGCTACACCATCGCCGGCCGGCAGAGCGACGACCGCGACAAGGCGACCTATAACGCCAGCCTGACCTACAAGACCCCCTGGGGGCTGATGCCCTATGTCAGCTACGCCAAGGCCTCGGCCCTGGAGATGAGTCAGGCGGGCGACATCGCCCCGTCGCTGGTGGCCGACGGCTCGTGGCTGTCGAATTCCGATCTGGCCGAGACCGGCGTGAAGTTCCAACTGCTGGACGGAACCCTGGTCGGCTCCCTGGCCGCCTACCGCCAGAACCGCACCCAGTTGACCAACAGCTCGCCGCCGACCGTGCAGGGGACGCGGGCCAAGGGCGTCGAGCTGGAGGTCCGCTGGCTGGCGTCCGAGCAGCTCAGCTTCACCTTCACCGGCAACAGCCAGCGCACGACCATCAAGGGCCCCGACGCCTCATTCCAATACATCCCGGCCTATACGGCGGGAGTGACGGGCCCCAACGCCTATGGCGGGTCCTATGTGGTCTGGAGCTTCGCGGGCCTGCCGGGCCGGGGCGGGGACTATGCCTATACCCTCATCCCCAAGTCGGTGGTCAGCCTGTACGGCGCCTATACCAGCAAGGCCTATGACTGGGGTCAGGGCGGGGCGACGCTGGGCGTCAGCCAGGTCAGCCGCACCGCCGGCACGGTGCAGAACGCGGTGCGCTATCCCGCCTATTCGGTGGTCAATGGCTCGGCCTATCTGACCCGTGGGCCCTACACCGCCGAACTCAATGTCGAGAACCTGTTTGACGCCTTCTATTT
>JAHINZ010000430.1 GCA_018895795.1 Alphaproteobacteria bacterium | reverse complement strand
GGCCTTGTAGCTTTCGCCATCGCCCTCGCCGCGCGCCACGCCGACGATCCGCAGATCATGGGGCAGCAGGCGATCAACCTCGAGAAAATACAAGGAAGGAAGCAGCATACGCAGCGCCAAGTCGCCGGCGCCGCCAAGCAGCACCAGAACCTCGCGGCCATTCTCGCCGTCGTTGGTCATATTCACTAGATCTTCCACCCTATGACAACGTTGTCATGACACGCCCGCTCAAGCTTGGCAAGCGGCGGCGATCAACGTTCCGCCCGGGAAGTCGGGCAGGCCCTACCTAGGCCAAACGCGCAAGGCTCGCCATAAGACCCGTGGAATTTCGTGAGCAATTGGGCGAGCGCGGATGGGAAACCGCGCACGCGCATTGCGTCATCGACGGCTATTTCGGTCTCGGCGGCAAAATCTCTCCGAGAGTCTAGCCGCTTGCGCCCGCTTAAGTTCCGGCCGGACGGGCCGCGCGGAACCGGTCCTTCATCTTGGCGACCCAGCCGCTGAAGGCCTCATTATCGGCGGTCACCCGGCCGAAATCGGCGCTCGAAAGCGATTCGACATTCATGCCCGACAAGGCGACCCGCAGACCGGCGGGATTGCTCGATCCCTCGACGAATCCGGAATAACGCTGGCGAAGGCGCGCCAGGCCGGCGTCGTCATCGGCCAGGCTGTAAGCGACTCCGGCGCGCAACAACCGCGCCTCCTCGCCGACAGCCAGGGGCCCCTGCCCCTTCCAGCGATCGCCCAGCGACTTCTCGTACAGGGCCGCGGCGGCGGGCCAGGTCCGCTGCTTCCAGGCGATCTCGGCGCGGATGTCCTGCGAGTCGCGGCTGTTGTCGGTCTCGACCAGCTCCAGCGCGGCGTCATAGCGGCCAAGTCCCATATAGGCCCGCGCCGTGGCCAGGCGGCGTTCAGCATTCAAGCCGGGCGGCAGGATCGTGGTGCGGGTGTCATTGATGGCCTGCAGCGCGTTCTCGGGCTGCTTGTTCATCAGGTAGATCCAGGCCAGATCCGTGGCGACCTGAGCCTTGGGCACACCGTCCAGACGGTTATCGACCTGATATTTCAGCAGCTTGGCGGCCTCGTCGAGCAGATCGACATCGACCAGACGACGAACAAGGTTTCGCACCATCTGGTCACCGTCGGCGCCCAGCGGGGTCAGATCCTGGAAATCATAGAACAGGCCGACGGCCTGGATCGGCTGCATGCCGTCGGCGAGCCCATCCAGGAACAGCGACCGGAAGGCGGTGTTGAGATCGTTGCGCAGCGCGATCGCCTGGGGATGATCCGGCTGATTGTTTCCGGCCGAGTGCAGAACTTCCAGCGCCTCGCGATAACGGCCCTGATCGATAAACAGCTTGCCCAGCCCCCGCATGGTCTCCAGCTCAACGCCGTCGCCGCGCCAGCGGAAGCGGAGTTGGTTGAGCTCGTTGGCCGCGGTCGCCGGATCGATCTGCCCCTTGGCCAGACGCAATTGGGTGGCGTGCAACATGGCCGGCGCGGCGATCCGGTCGATCGGGGCCTTGGCGATGGCCTGGAACATTCGCAGGGCCCGGGTCTTTTCGCCCTTGGCCTCGAAGATGCGCGCCTGGGTCAGGCGGATGTCGAGCTGATCCTCGATGGGGACCTTGGGCTGCTTCAGGGCGTCGGCGATCAGCCGCGCGGCGCCGGTCAGATCGCCGGTTCCCAAGGCGGCCTTGGCCTGTGCGTGGAGGAACCGCGCTCGCCAGAGCGGCGGGAACAGATCGAGCGCGCGGTCGCCGTTGGCGAACTTGGCCCGCGCATCGGCCCATTCGCCCTGCTGTGCCGAGATATAGCCGCGCCATTGAGCGGCGGAGGCTTCATCGGCCAGAACCGGCGAGGCGAAGTCGGTCTCGGCCTCGGCCAGGCGATTGGCCATTACCCGCGCCATACCGCGCAGGCCGCGGAACTCCGCATCGCCCAATAGGGTCTGGTGCTTGCGAGCCGCCGCGTTGAGCACCCCGATCGCTTCGTAGGACATGCCCGACCCGACCAGGAATCGCGCCAGAGCCATGCGGGCTCCGATGTCGCCGTTCTTGTCTTCGCCCTCGCTGGCCGCCGGAATGGCGCCCTGCAACGCATTGTAGCGCGCCAGGAACCCGCCGGAGCCGGTCTTAGACCAACCGTCCAGGTCAATCAGCCCCGGCATGGCCATCGGTTGGGGCGCGCCGGCGGCGGCCTCCTCGGGCGGCTTGGCGACCGACAGCGGTGAGAGCACCAGGCCCTTGGGTCGGCCGATGCGCAGCAGATCGCCGTCGACAGAGACCATCAGATCGCTGGCATAGGCCTCCGCGGCCAAGCCCTGGGCCGAGGGCAGCAGCGCCATCTCGACATATTCACGGCGCGACGGCAGGCCTTTGGACGGCGCCAGGGCGGGAGCGACCAGCAAGCGATCGCCGACGGCGCCGTCATTGACCCACACCGCCTTGGTGACGCCGGCCAGGACGGCCGTCAGGGTTGCCGGCATGACCGTTTCATCGCGGGCGACGCGGATCGCGTCGGGCGTCTCCTGCGACCCAGGGCCCAGATTGATCGACCAGGAGGTCCCCATCCCCTGCGCCGAATAGGGCGTTCCGTGGGGCGTCACGATCCGCAGGGCGCTGTAATCAGCGCCCTTGAAAACCTGGATCTTGGAATAGAACGGGCTGGCCGCCGGGAACTTCGAGATGTCGAGGCGCGCGGGCGTATCGAAAACCACCCAGACCGCTTCGCCGCGCCGGAACACCGCCGCGCCGGCGGGCGCGGCCCAGTTGAAGGTCAGCCGGACCTGGGACTCGACCTTTTCGAAGGCTCCCTTGACCACGCCGCCTTGCGGCATCGGATTGGCGCGCCCGACCGGGACGACGGGCGGGGCGGGATGGGCCGCATCGGCCGTCGCGCCGACCCGGGCGAAGATATTGACGAAGTCGGCGCCGTCAGCATTGCCTAGGCGAGCGTCGGCGTCGTCGGCCAGGGTAACGACGATTTCCAGCGCCCCGCCCGCGTGGCGGGCTTCGGCGGATTTCACCCAGCGCGGCGGCGTCAGACGCAGGACGCTCATGTCCGGATTGGCGTCGCGGTTGAAGCGCAGGGTCAGGACCTGCCCCTCGCGCTTGGAGGTCAGGCGCGCCCCACCGGTCCAGTGGAATTCCAAGCGACTGAATTCCGCCGCCTGGGCGACACGCACGTCGAGGGCTCCGCGCGCCGCGGCGGCCGGGCCGGCCGCGTAGACCGACGGCGCCGCCACGCTGGCGATACAGACCGCCGCGACGCCGGACCGCAGGATCGCGCGAAGCCTCATCGAGCGCCTAACCGGCCTTCTTGGGGGCGGCGGCGCCGGCCAGCGAGGCGTCAGCCGCCTGCTTGGCCGGAGCGCCGGCCGCCGGCGGCGCGCCGTTCTCGGCGATCGCGGCCTTGCCCTTGTTGATGGCGTCATTGGCGAAGCGGTTGGCGAGACGCTCGGTCAAGGTCTTGGCGTCGACCGGCGTCATGTTCGCCAGGATCAGACTCAGCGTCCGCTCCTTCATCTTGGCGGCGATCGGCAGGCGCACGGCGTCATCCAGGATCGTCATTCGCGCGGCTGCGTCCTTGGGCTTCATGCTCGAGAACACGGTCACCATCCGGTCGACTTCGGCCGACTTCTGGCTGTCGGCCTGGCCGAGCAGTCCCTGGATGTCGCCCTTCAGGCCGTTGAGGGCCTTGACCTTGGCGTCCAGCTTGGCTTCGGCGGCGGACAGCAACTGCAGTTGGACATCGATGTCCTGCTCGCGCTGGTCCAGCTGGCCCCGGCGGGCGCCCAGGCTCTGCAGGATGCGAAGTTCGGCGGGCGACAGGCCCGCCTCCCGGGCGAGATCCGTAGCCGACGGCGCGCAGACGCGCGGCGGCGGCGCCGTCGAGGCGGCGGCGTCACGGCCCGCGGACCCGGCCGACATCGCCTCTTCGCCCTGGCCTGACTTGGCGTCCGGCTTGGTGACGCCTTCGGCGAAGGCCCGGGCGCCGTGGAACAGGTCGGGCAGCGATTTGGCGCCCGCGAGGGCGTTGATCGCCAAGACACCGCCGACGGCGACGCCGACGAGCGGCAGGATGCGGGGAATGTTCTTCATCACCGGGCTCTGAAATTGGGTCCGGGACGCGGCGGATCGACCGGGCCCTCGAAGAGGTCATCATCAACCCGCGCCCGTGAACGTGGGGTTTCCAAGTCGGTACGAGGTCGCGATAGGGTGGTCGGGCGCGCCGACGGATCGGCGGGCCGCGTCGCCTTGGCTTCCCGATCCAGCAAGCGCTCGAAGTCCTCCGCCTTGAGACGGCGGTCGGGCTTGGGCTCGAGCTCCGGGCGCGGCGCCGCCGCCGCCGGGGCGGCGGCGGGCGGCGGGGTGACCAGCGGCCGGCTGAGCCGCTCATCGAGCTTGGCGGCCAGGGCGGTGGCGCGCTCGATGCGGTCGGCCAGGGTCTCGGACGCCTCGTCGGTCGCGGCGCGCAGATCAGCCAGTCCCTGCTCGGCCCGCGCCGCGGCGTTGTCGAGGTCGGCGACCGCCTTGGCGAAGCCCGCATGACTGTCACGCAGGGCCTTCAACCGACGCTCCAGGCGCCAGCCAAAGCCCAGGGCGACGATCAGAAGGACCGCGAGCAGGCCGTTGAGGGCGAAGGCCGCGATGCTCATTTGAGTTTCTGAACCGCTTTCTTGGCCGCCGGCGTCAGCGGCGCCTCGGCGCGGATGGCGATCGAGTGGTTCCGACGCCCCATGCGACCGCGCGTCAACGGGATGGCCCCGGCGCGCAATTCGACGAGACTGTCGGCGGTGGCGTTCAACATCAAGGTGTCGCCGACCTTCAGGTCCAGCACCCGCGACAGCGGTAGCTGTTGCTCGTCCAGCACGGCGCGCACCTCCATCTGGGTGGTCCACAGCTCGGTGGCCAAGTGGCCTTCCCAGATATTGTCGCGGCCGAACTTCTCGCCCATGAACTGC
>JAHINZ010000429.1 GCA_018895795.1 Alphaproteobacteria bacterium | reverse complement strand
GGGGGCTTTCCTCTGGCGGTGGCGCGCCTGTGACTCTTTGGCGCACAGGGCCCAGGAGCGGCGCGGACCGGGTGGCTATAGACTGTTGCGCTTAAAGGGAAAAGCCGATCGGTGGAATGGCCCTTTTTTAGCGCCTGTCGGGAGCCTGCCGCTTTGATGTCGTTACGGGGGCCCGACACGGGGACCAGGGGGCCGGGGGCGTGAAGCGTCTTTGGCCCACGGGCGACAGGGGGTCGCCGCTGGCCCAGCGGTTGCTGGCGATCGTGGCGGTGCTGTCGATCGCCGTGACCGGCGTGGCGACGGCGGTGGCCTTCGTCTTCGTGCAGAAGAGCGCCGCCGACACCCAGATTCGACATCTCGCCGAATATGTCGGCGAGCGGGTCAAGACCGAGGACCGGCTGTTTTCCGACCTGGAGCGGGTTCACGCCGCCGCCGGTCAGGCCCTGACCCGGCGCCTCGAGCGGGGCGACTCCACGGCCGATGTCCGCCGCGAGTTCGATAGTCTCTATCCCGATTTCGGCGACGGCACCCGCCGCACGGCCCCCGCCCTGTTCGACGGCGTCCGCCACGGTCGCGACTTCGCCTATGGAATCGGCGGCTTCCTGTCCCGGGCCCCGCAACTCGACGACGGCGACAAGGCCCTGTTCGTCTCGGCCCTGGACGTGGTGGCCAACACCGGCGAGGCCGAGGCCAACCACTACGACAACTTCTATTTCTTTACGCCCCAGACCCGGATGGTGATGTTCGGGCCCCTGCGGGCGGACAAGCTGCTGTACTATCGCCGCGACGCCCCGCCGACCCTGGACATCACCCACGAAGAGATGACCCAGCTGGTCCTGCCGCACAACAATCCCAGCCGGGCGATGCGCTGCACCAAGCTACGGCGCCTGATCTCCGACCCCAGCAGCCGCGCCCTGACCGCCGGCTGCATGACGCCCTTCTATTACCACGGCCGGTTCAGGGGCGCCTGGGGCTCCAGCCTGTCGCTCAATGCCTACCTGCTGCGGGCGGTGGCCGAGTCCCTGCCCGGCGGGCGCAACCTGATCGTTTCGGATGACGGCGAACTGATCGCCTCGCAGGGACTGGCGCGCGACGGGGTGGTCGATCTGGCCGGCCTGCGCGCCGCCAAGGCCCGAAATCCCATCGGCGACGTGGTCCGGCAAATCCATGCGGCGGGGGACGATGTCGGCGTGCTGCGTGACGTCCGCGGCGACCGCATCGTCGCCTATGGCCGCCTCAAGGGGCCCAACTGGTGGTTCCTGATGACCTTCCCGTCGGGGGGCGTGATCTGGTCGTCGATCAAGACCGCCTCCTGGGTGCTGCTGTTCGGCGTGCTGGGGGTGATGGTCCAGGTCGTGCTGCTGTATCGGGTGATCCGACGCGAAGTGGCCTGGCCGCTGGGGGTTCTGGCCCAGGTCCAGCACACCGGCGACAGCGCCGAAGCTCTGAGTGTCGAGGCGCGCGAGGATGAGATCGGCGACCTGGCCCGCACCCTGCGCCAGCAGCGCGAAGGTCATGAGGAGCTGCTGCGCTCGCTGGAGGATCGGGTGGCCGAGCGCACCGCCGCGCTGGAACGGGCCAACCAGGCCAAGTCGCTGTTCCTGGCCAATATGAGCCACGAACTGCGCACCCCGCTGAACGGCGTGATCGCCATCGGCGACCGCCTGGCCGAGGAGGCCGATCCCGAGCGCCGCCGCGAGCTGGCCGCCCTGGTCACCTCGTCGGGCCG
Organism: Alphaproteobacteria bacterium; assembly: GCA_018895795.1. Taxonomy (GTDB): domain Bacteria; phylum Pseudomonadota; class Alphaproteobacteria; order Caulobacterales; family Caulobacteraceae; genus Caulobacter. Next base: position 1,468 of record JAHINZ010000429.1, on the reverse strand, counting down.
TTTGCTGGAACAGGTTCTGGGCGACATCCTGGATGTGTCCAAGATCGAGGCCGGCCAGTTCCGGCTGACCCCGGCCCCGTTCGACCTGCGGCGCCTGGTCAGCGGCATGGCCGAGCTGCACGCGGCCTCGGCCAAGGCCAAGGGCCTGGACTTCAACTGGTCGATCGCGCCGGGCGCGGCGGGCGGCTATCTCGGCGACGCGGGACGGATCAGCCAGATCCTGTCCAACCTGCTGGCCAATGCGGTGAAGTTCACGGCCAAGGGCTCGGTGTCCCTGACCGTCGATCGACGCGACGAGTCCTTGACCTTCACCGTGGACGACACCGGCGTGGGCTTCGACGACGCCGTGGGCGAGCGGCTGTTCCAGCGCTTTGTCCAGGCCGACCAGTCGATCACGCGGCAGTTCGGCGGCACGGGCCTGGGCCTGGCGATCTCGGCCGCTCTGGCCGAGATGATGGGCGGCCGGATCCATGCCCGGGCCGTGGTCGGGATGGGCGCCACCTTCGTGGTCGAGCTGCCCCTGCCGCGCAGCGATGACGCGGTGGGCGATCCGGGCGACGCCGCCGAGGACGAGATTTCGCTCCAGGGCCTGCGCGTGCTGGTCGCCGAGGACCACCCGACCAACCGCAAGGTGGTCGAGGTGGTGCTGGAGCCGTTCGGCGTCGACCTGACCCTGGTCGAGGACGGCGCGGCGGCCCTGGCGGCGGTGGAACGCCAAGCCTTCGACGCCATCCTGATGGACATGCAGATGCCGATCATGGACGGCCTGACCGCCACCCGCGCGATCCGGGCCCGCGAGGCGGCCCTGGGCGCGCCGCCGGTGCTGATCATCATGCTGACCGCCAACGCCATGGAGGAGCACATCGCCTCGTCCCGCGAGGCCGGCGCGGACCTGCACCTGGCCAAGCCCTTGCATCCCGCGCTGCTGCTGGAGGCCTTGGCGCGCGCGCGCGCACCCGCGCCCGACGCTGTGGGCTAGCGGACACCCGCCGCGTCGGCAGGTGTCCGCGCGTTTCCGCGATCAGCCCGGATCGCAAAGCCCGGATCGTGTTGGCCGAAGATAGGTCGTCGAGGATAGGGCTCGGCTACGCGGCGCCGGCTTTGGTCCAGAAAGGGTGAGGCTGATCACCGCCCAACCGCTCTGGACCTTCGCGCAGTAGATGCTCTGCTCCAATCGTCCGGCCTCGATCACCGTCACCGCGCCGCGCTTGAAGCCTTCGGGGCGGCTGAGGACTTCGCTTTCGGCCATGGCGCGCAGCGCTTCGCGTGAGCCCTTTTCGACACTGGCCGTGCAACTGCCGTCGCCCCAGTCCACGGCATAGGTCGGCTCGATCAGACTTAACCGCCAAGCCTTGTCAGCCTGGGGATCTCCAACCTCGCTCACCGAGGCGGGCAGCATGCCTTCGGCGATGGCCAGCGACTCGATCGATCGCGCGCCAAGGATCGCCGGCAGGCAAACCTTCGCCAG
>JAHINZ010000428.1 GCA_018895795.1 Alphaproteobacteria bacterium | reverse complement strand
GAAGGCCATGGCCACGACGCCGGTCATGGCACCCTGAAGGGCTATCTGACCGGCTTTGTCCTGGCGGCGATCCTGACCGCCATCCCGTTCTGGCTGGTCATGGGCCATGTCCTGCCCACCGCGCAGATGACCGCCATGGCGGTCATGGGGTTGGCGGTGATCCAGATCGTGGTCCACATGATCTACTTCCTGCACATGAATTCGCGGTCGGAAGGCGGCTGGACCATGCTGGCCCTGATCTTCACCCTGGTGCTGGTGGTGATCACCCTGAGCGGCTCGCTGTGGGTGATGTATCACCTCAACACCAACATGATGCCGGTCAGCGTTCACGACATGCGCAACGTCCCATGACCTCGGCGGGCGGACCCGTCGGCGCGCGGCGTCCGCGTTCGACCGGCACGCTGGTCGCTCTGGTTGGTCTGTCCGCCCTGCTGACCGCGACGCTGGTTTCCCTGGGTGTCTGGCAAATCGAGCGGCGCGCCTGGAAACTGGACCTGATCGCCCGCGTCGAGCAGCGTGTGCGCGCGGCGCCTGTGTCTCCTCCAGGACCGGAAGCCTGGTCGCGGGTCACCGCCGCCCGTGACGGCTATCGGCGGGTGCGCATGACCGGTTTGCTCGACCTTGACCATGAAACCTTCGTCCAGGCCCTGACCGAGCAGGGACCGGGCTTCTGGGTAATGGCGCCTCTGCGCACCGACCAGGGCTTCACGGTCCTGGTCAATCGCGGTTTCGTCCCCGCCGAGCGGCGCGACCGCGCCAGCCGGCCGCTGGATCGCGCTCCCGGCCCCGTTCGCGTCGTCGGCCTGCTGCGGATCAGCGAGCCCGGCGGCGGTTTCCTGCGCGCCAATGACCCGGCCGGCGGTCGCTGGTATTCCCGTGACGTCCGGGGCATGGCGACCGCGAACGGGCTGTCGGACGTCGCCCCCTATTTCGTCGACGCGGACGCCGCGGCCAATCCGGGGGGCTGGCCCAGGGGCGGCCTCACGGTGATACGCTTCGCCAACAGCCACCTCGTCTACGCCTTCACCTGGTTTGGGCTGGCGCTGATGATGGCGGGGGCGGGCGCCTATCTGGTTATCGATCAGCGCCACGCGCGGCGCGCCGTGCTAGAAGCCTGAGCATGCTCCCCACAGCGCGGTTCATCCTGGATGGCACGGCGTCGTGGCTGTCTGGCGCCCGGGCGGCGACCAACGCCACGGCCCCGACCGACGCCACGGCGCGGCAGAACATGCTGCAACTGATCCACCTTCGTTGGATCGCGGTGGCGGGCCAGGTGGCCACGATCATGCTTGTCCACTACGGTTTCGGCTTCGCCCTGCCGCTGGGCGAAATGGCGGGCGTCCTGGTCGCCCTGGTGGTCCTGAACCTTTTCAGCCTGCAACGGTTGAAACGCCCCGAGCCTCTTGGCCGTAACGCCCTGTTCCTGGCTCTGGCCTTCGACGCTCTGGCCCTGACCGCCCAACTCTCCCTGAGTGGCGGCGTGACCAATCCCTTCACGCTGCTCTACCTGCTGCACGTCATCCTCGGCGCTGTTCTGCTGGAGGCGTGGGCGACCTGGGCGATCGTTGGGCTGACCACCCTGTGTTTCTTGGGCCTAACCAGTCTCTATCGGCCAATTTCGGCGCCAGGGTTGGCGGATCGAGAGTTCTTCCGGCTGTTCATCCTCGGCTTGGTGATCGGCTTTGTGATCGACGCCATCCTGCTGGTGGTCTTCATCGAACGCATCAACGCCAACCTGAGGGGGCGTGACGCCCGCCTGGCGGATCTGCGCCAGAGGGCCGCCGAGGAGGATCACATTGTCCGCATGGGTCTGCTGGCCTCGGGCGCCGCGCACGAACTGGGCACGCCCCTGGCCACGCTGGATGTGATCCTCAGCGACTGGCGGCGCATGCCGGTGTTCGCCGCCGAGCCCGAGCTGGCGCAGGAACTGGAGGACATGCGCGCCGAGGTTCTGCGTTGCAAGACCATCGTCACGGGGGTGTTGCTGTCGGCCGGCGAGGCGCGGGGTGGCGAGCAGCATGTGACGACGTTGGGCGGCTTCATGGACGAAGTGGTCGACGACTGGCGAAGCAGCCGCACCGGCGATGGCCTGGCCTACGTTGCCGACCTGCCGTTGGAGGTCTCGATCGTCTCGGATTCCGCGCTCAAACAGGTGATCCATAACGTGCTCGACAACGCCGCCGAAGCCTCACCCCAGGGGGCGACGATCGCCGCGCGGGTCGAGGGCGGCGATCTGATCATCCGCGTGGAGGACCAAGGGCCTGGCTTCGAGCCGACCGCCCTGGCCGATTTCGGCAAGCCCTACAATTCTTCCAAGGGCCGCGACGGTGGGGGCCTGGGCCTCTTTCTTGTCGTCAACGTCGCCCGCAAGTTGGGGGGCTCGGCGGAGGCGAAGAACCTCTCTAGCGGCGGCGCGCGGGTGACTCTGACCCTGCCTCTGGCCTCCCTGCGGATCGAAGCGCAACCATGACCGATGACCGCCGCCTGATCTTGATCGAGGACGATGCGAAATTCGCGGGCGCGCTGAAGCGGTCGTTCGAGCGGCGCGGTTACGTTGTTGTCCATGCCCTGGGCCTCGAAACCGCGCGCGATCTTTTGGTGGGTTTCTCCCCCCAGTACGCCGTGGTTGACCTGAAGCTGGCCGGGGAATCGGGCCTGGCTTGCGTCCGAATGCTCCATGCCCAAGATCCGGGGATGCTGATCGTCGTCCTGACCGGCTTCGCCAGCATCGCCACGGCGGTCGAAGCCATCAAGCTGGGCGCCTGCCATTATCTCGCCAAGCCCTCCAATACCGACGATATCCTGGCCGCGTTCGACAAGGCCGCCAGCGGTGACGCCACCGCGCCGATCGTCGAGCGCGCCACGTCGATCAAGACCCTGGAATGGGAGCGTATTCACCAGACCTTGGTGGAGACCGACTTCAATATCTCCGAAACCGCCCGTCGCCTCGGCATGCATCGGCGGACCCTGGCTAGGAAACTTGAAAAACGCAGGGTTACCTAGAGAAAGCCCAGGCCCCTGAAAGTCCCTATTCGGCATGCGCCCTGGGGTTGGCTATCGGCGCTCATGCGATAGCCGCCGACCGCAAGCGCGCGTTCGCTTGCGGTCGAAGTCCGCCACCGTCATCGGCGTTGAGCCAAAACGGCGCATCAGTCGGCGGGCGGCGGGGCGCCGCCGCCGCTCATGGCCTTCTTGGTCAGCCAGATGCAGGGGATCAGCAGCACGGTCAGCCAGGCCGAGGCGCGGAAGAAGTCCAGGGTGGCCAGCAGATAGGCCTGGTTTATCACCTGGCTGGTCGCCGCGCCGACGGCCTGTGCGTGGGTCATGCCGACCGCTTGCATGCGCTCAATGGCCTGTAACCACGCCGGATCGTTCGAGGCCATGGTCTCGGCGATGCGGGTCTGGTGCAGCGCCTCGCTGCGGTCCCAGATCGTGGTGGCCAGCGAGGCGGCGAAACTGCCGGCGGTGATCCGCGAGAAGTTCGACAGGCCCGAGGCGGACGGCAGTTGCTGTGGCGGTACGCCGTTGAGCGAGATGGTGACCATCGAGATGAAGAAGGTGCTCATCGCCACGCCCTGGACCAGCATCGGCCAGACCAGCGCCTTGAAATCGACGTCCGGCGTGAAGCCCGAGCGCATGTAGAACGACAGGCCGAAGGCGGCCATCGACAGGGTGGCGGCCCAGCGGGCGTCGACCTTCTGCATCAGCCGCGCCGCGAACGGGGTCAGGATGACGGCTACAACCCCGCTGGGGGCGGCCACCAGCCCGGCCCAGGTGGCGATGTAGCCCATCCGGGTCTGCAGCCACAGCGGCTGCAGCAGGTTGCTGCCGAAGAACACCGCATAGCCCAGGCAGAAGGCCAAGGTGCCCAGCGCGAAGTTCCTGGACTTGAACAGCGACAGGTCGACGATCGGGTGCTTCTCGTTCAACTCCCAGATCACCCAGGCGATGAAGCCGACGATGGCCACCAGCAGCTCGACGACGATGGCCGGCGAGTTGAACCAGTCAGCTTCCTTGCCGGTGTCGAGCATCACCTGCAGGGCGCCGACCCAGACCAGCAGCAGCATGAAGCCGGTGGTGTCGATCGGGACCTTGCGGGTCGGCGTCTCGCGCGAGGCCATGCCGCGCCAGCAGAGGAAGGCGCAGAGCAGGCCGACCGGCACGTTGATCAGGAAGATCCACGGCCAGGCCCAGTTGTCGGAGATATAGCCGCCCAGGATCGGGCCGCAGATCGGGGCCACCAGGGTGGTCATGGACCAGATGGCCAAGGCCGTCCCGCGCTTGTTGGGCGGGAAGATCATGATCAGCAGAGCTTGCGAGCCGGGGATCATCGGGCCCGAGACCAGGCCTTGAAGGATGCGGAACCCGATCAACGACGGCAGGCTCCAGGACACGCCGCACAGGAACGAGGCCATGGTGAACAAGATCACCGAGACCACGAAGGTCTTCACCACGCCG
>JAHINZ010000427.1 GCA_018895795.1 Alphaproteobacteria bacterium | reverse complement strand
GGGTCGCAACTGGGCCTCATACAGGCTGGCGACCTCGGCCAGCAGCTTGGCCAGGTCCAGGGCCTTGGGCGCCTCACGCGACAGCTCGGCGTCCAGGCGCGAGGCGTTGGAGATGTCGGTGACCAGCCGGTCCAGGCGATTGACGTCGTTCTGCAGGATCGACAGCAGGCGGGCCCGGGCCACGGGGTCGGACACCAGGTCGAGAGTCTCGATGGCCGAGCGGATCGAGGTCAGGGGATTCTTGATCTCATGGGCGACATCGGCGGCGAAGCGTTCGATGCCGTCCATCCGCTCCGACAGGGAATGGGTCATCTCTTCGAGGGCGCGGGAGAGATCACCGATCTCGTCCTGGCGGCGGGCGATATCGGGCAGGGAAATGGCGCGCGCGCCCTGCAGCCGGACCCGATCGGCGGCCCGCGCCAGGCGCATGACCGGCTCGGCGATCAGGCGGTGCAGCAGGATCGAGGAGATCAGGGTGGCGGTGATCGCCACCAGGATGAAAGGCAGCAGGGCCCGGCGCTGGGCGGCGATGATCGAATCGACGTCGCCGGCCTCCAGGGTCAGCACGCCCAGCACCGCCCGCACGTGCTGAATGGGGATCGACACCGAGACGACGCGTTCGCCGCTCTCGGACATCCGGGTGCCGGCCACCATCGCGCCGTGCAAGGCCTTGTCCACCTCGCCCGACAACGCTTTGTGCGCGCGGTCGAGTTTGGCCTGGGTGGCCGGATCGGTCCGCTCGCCCGCGTCCTGTTGACCGGGCTTTCGCGCCGGCGGCAGCACTTTCCATTCCACGCGGTCGGCGACCATGAAGCTGTCGGCCAGCACCTGGCCCTGAGCGTCGAACAGACGCGCGCGTTGCGACCGCGGAATGAACAGCACCTGCAAGAGGGTGCTGGCCGCTGCGGCGTTCAGCGCGGGCTCGGGATCGCCCTCCGTGGCCCCTTCGTCGATCACCCGGGCGATCAACTCGCCCTGGGTGGTCAGGCTGTCGATCTTGGCGTTGATCAGGCCGCTGCGCAGCTCATTGAGCACCAGCGCCCCGATCACCAGGATCGCCAGCGCCAGCACGTTGAGCCCGATGATCAGCCGACCCAGCCGCGACCCACCGGGCCACGGCCGATGCCGCCGAGGCGCGCCGGCGTCAGGCTTCGCGATAACGGTAGCCAACGCCGTACAGGGTCTCGATGGAGTCGAATTCGGGATCAACCTGACGGAACTTCTTGCGCATCCGCTTGATGTGGCTGTCGATAGTGCGGTCATCGACATAGACCTGATCGTCGTAGGCGGCGTCCATCAGGTTGTCGCGGCTCTTCACGAAGCCGGGGCGCTGGGCCAGGGATTGCAGCAGCAGGAACTCGGTGACCGTCAGGCGGACCGGCTTGCCGTCCCACAGGCTGTCATGACGCGCGGGGTCAAGCGTCAGCTTGCCGCGCTTCATCATCTTGGAGCCCGCCAGGCCGGCGGCGATCGAGGGCTCTTCGTCCTCGGGACGGGCCCGGCGCAGGACCGCCTTCACCCGTTCCAGCAGCAGGCGCTGGCTGAACGGCTTGTGCATGTAGTCGTCGGCCCCGAGATTGAAGCCGAGGATCTCGTCGATCTCGTCGTCCTTCGAGGTCAGCATGATCACCGGGATCTCGGAGGTCTGGCGCAGGCGGCGCAGGACTTCCATGCCGTCCATGCGCGGCATCTTGACGTCGAGAATGACCAGATCCGGCGCCTGGCTCTCGACGGCCTCGAGGCCCGAGGCGCCGTCATAATAGGCCTTCACCGTGTGGCCGTGGCTTTCGAGCGCCAGCGAGACCGAAGCCACGATGTTCTCGTCGTCGTCTATGAGCGTGATAGCGGCCATGGAGCCCGTCTGATCCTTCACCTTGGAGCGCCCGCCCGGTCCAGATGATCTATCTGAATCGGATAAACAGGCCCGTCTTCATACGTCTGGCGCGTGATGGCCGCCGAAAGCGCTCGTACTTTCGGCTATCACGCTCCGGGCCGTCGAGCGATCCTATCGATCACCCGCCTTGGCGACAACGCATCGCGCTCGGTCGTCGTGCTCTGGCTTTGCTCAAGCTTTGCGGCCCGAGCGTGGCGCGAATGCGGCTGAAGGTCTCCAGGCGGCCCGTTTGAGCGCCGGTGGCGCGCCTCAACCTCGTTTTAAGGTCTTGTATCCCATAACCGACACTCGGGGAGCCCGTTGTCCATGAGCAGTCCAGTCCATTACGAGCTTTTCGTTCGCCGCAAGGCCGGCGCGCCGTGGACGCTTGAGATGGCCACCGAGGTCCGTACGACCGCTCTGCAGAACGCCGAAGAAGTGCTGACCTCGGGTCGAGCCGTCGCCGCGCGGGTCAGCAAGGAGACCCTGGACGCCGAAAGCGGCGAATACCGCTCCATCGCCATCTTCACCAAGGGCATGGTCGACGGCGGCAAGCCGAAGAAGGACGTCGAGGATCTGGATCCGCTGTGCGTCCAGCCGGCCGACCTCTACACCGCCCACGCCCGCGACCGCATCGGGCGTTTGCTCGAAGGCTGGCTGGCGCGACACAATGCGACGCCGTTCGAGCTGCTTCACCGTCCCGACCTGGTCGAGAAGCTGGAAGCCTCCGGCACCGATCTGCAGCACGCCCTGCAGAAGATCGCCCTGCCCGAGGCCGAGGCCCGGGGGATGTCGGTCCACGAACTGATCCGCACGTTCCAGTCCCTGGTCGACCGCTCGGTCGCCAATCTGATGAAGGCCTTCAAGAAGGGCCAACTGCCGGATCTCGACAAGGAAGGTTTCGCCAAGGCCGCGATGCGCCTGGCCACCGATCCCGATCGCGCCTTTCTGCTCGGCGCCGGGGTGGCCGCCTCGATCGCGCCCGGCGCCAGCTGGTCGGCCAAGATCGCCCGACTGCTTGACCTGGCCGACGCGGCGCCCGCCGAGGGCGCCGCGCGCACCCTGGCCCTGCAAGCCATTGAGCAACCCCTGGCCGAGATCATCGGCTCGCGCGCCGGCATGGCCGACCTGCTGGGCACCGCCGACGATCTGGGCTCGACCCTGGCGGCCATGACCCGTCTGACGGGCGGGGCCCAGGTCGAGGCCCTGATCCGCATGCAGGCGCAGGTTCGCGCCTGCATGCCCGAGCTTTCCGGGACCGCCAAGCGTCTCAGTGACTGGCTGTGCGGCGAACATTTCGCGCCGGTTCGCAGCTCGATCGCCAAGCGGGTGCTCGCGGAACTGAACGGCGTACGCCGGCTCAAGCCGACCGACGCCGAGGCGGAAATCGAATATCTGCGGGCCCTGGCCATGTCCCTGACGGCCGCGGCGGGTCGCATCCTGCCGCCCGAGGACATCCAGGCGGCGTTCACCGTCCGCTCCAAGACCCTGCTCAACGGCGAGTTCATCGAGGCCCTGCTGGGCCGCGACCGCTCGGCGC
>JAHINZ010000426.1 GCA_018895795.1 Alphaproteobacteria bacterium | reverse complement strand
CACGGCGACGCTGCCATAGGCCTCGTGGCGGGGCGGCTCCAGGAACCGGACGCCGGCGGCGGTCATCCGCGCATGGTCGGCGGCGAAGTCGTCGGTGTGCAGGAACAGCCAGACCCGGCCGCCGCCCTGGGCGCCGATCATCGCGATCTGCTCGCCCGTGGCCCTGGCCAGCAGCAGTCGGCAGCCGTCCTCGCCGGGCGAGATCACCACCCAGCGCTTGCCGTCGCCCAGATCGCTGTCCTCGATCAGCGTGAACCCCAGTTTGCCGACATAGAAGGCGAGGGCCTGGTCATAGTCGGCGACCAGCAGGGACAGTTGGGCGAGGCGGCGGGCCATGAGAACTCCTTTTCACAAGGTCTCATAGCACGCGCTGCGGCGGGGCCCTGGGGCGCGAGGCTGAGGCCCGAAAACCACGGGCGCGAACAGATGTTGCAAACCGGCGGATGCGGCCTTGCCCGGCGCGGCGCCTTGAGCGACCTTGCGCGCCCTTTTGAAAGGCCCTGCCATGCCCCGCGACGCGGCCGCCCTGGCGCCGTCATCGCCGCCTGAACGGCCTCGCGGCGCCCTGATCGCCGATCTGCTCGAACTGATGCGGCTGTCCGGACCCGTCGTCCTGTCGCGCCTGGGCATCATGGTCATGGGACTGACGGACGCCATCGTGGTGGGGCGCTATTCGGCGCAGCAGCTGGGCTTCCACGCCATGGCCTGGGCGCCGTCCTCGGTGTTCGTGACCATGACCGTCGGCCTGCTGGTCGGGGTCCAGGTGATGACCTCGCGGGCCTTGGGGGCGGGCAAGCCGCACGAGACCGGGGCGGTGCTGCGGCGCGGCCTGGTCTATAGCGTGCAGGTCGGACTGGCCTCGGCCGTGGCCTTGGCCGCCCTGGGGCCGCTGCTGTTGCATGCGGTCCACCTGCCCAAGGCCCTGGCGGACGGGGCGACGGCGCCGCTGATCGTCTTTTCCCTGTCGATGCCGCTCTACGCCGCCTCGGTGGTTCTAAGCTTCTGGCTGGAGGGCCTGTCCAGGCCCACCCCGGTGACCCTCGCCATGTGGGGGGCCAATGGACTGAACCTGGCGGTGAACCTGCTGCTGGTGCCCGGAACCTTCGGTCTGCCCGCCCTCGGCGCGGTGGGCGCGGCCTGGGCCACCTTCGTGGCGCGCGCCGCCCTGACCCTGGTCCTGGGACTCTATGTGCTGCGCCTGAAGGACGCCCGGGCGCTGGGGGTATTCGACAAGCCGGCGCGCGACCGGCCGGCCGAGATCGCCCAGCGACGGGTCGGCTATGGCGCGGGCGCGTCGAACTTCTTCGAGGTCGCGGCCTTCGCCGGCATGAGCCTCGTGGCCGGCTGGATCGGCGGGCTGTCGGTGGCGGCCTGGGCGGTGGTGGTCAATGTGGCGTCGGTGATCTTCATGCTGCCCCTGGGCATCGCCACGGCGACCTCGGTACAGGTCGGCAGGGCCCATGGCGCCCGCGACCCGGCCGGCATGACCCGGGCCGGCTGGGTGTCATTCGGCTTCACGGCGGTGGTGGGCCTGGTCGCCGCCGTGTTGCTGTATCCGCTGCGGGGCTGGGTGGCCTCGGCCTATACCGCCGATCTCCACGCCCTGAGCTTGATTGCCCCGGCCCTGGCCCTGACCTGCCTGTTCCTGGCGCCCGACGCCGTTCAGGTGGTGGCGGCTCAGGCTTTGCGCGCCCGCGGCGAGGTGTGGGTCCCGGCCTTTACCCACCTGATCAGCTACGGCGCGATCATGGGGCCGCTGGCCTGGTGGCTGGCCTTGCCGATGGGCCTGGGCGTCAACGGCATTGTCTGGGCGGTGGTGGTGACCAGCTTCGTCTCGGCGGCCTTTCTGCTGGCGCGGTTTCGGATGCTGGATGTGAGGGACGCAGAGGTTTAGCTCCTCCCCTCTGGGGGAGGTGGCCCGGAGGGCCGGAGGGGGTAGCTCGGCGTGCGCCGCGAAGTCCCCCTCAGTCGCTCCGCGACAGCTCCCCCAAGGGGGGAGCATCAGCGCTAAGCCCCCAGGATCCAGCCTTCTTCCGCTTGCGCCGCCGCGATCACCGCGTCCGACGCCTTGGGCGCGGCGAACAAGGCGGCCAGCTTGCCGGCTTCGTCCAGCTTGGCGAAGTGCTCGGCCTGGGCGCGCACCTGGGCCAGGTCCTTGACCTCGCCGACGGCGGGAACGGCTTTCAGCAGTGAGGGATAGACCTCGGCGATCACCACATCGACGCCCTCGAGGTCCGCCTCGGTCAGGGCCTGGAAGCCCGTTTCGAACGGCCAGACCCGCGCCGTCTCGCCGCGCGCGTCCTTCAGGCGACGGGCGGCGGGGATGCCCATGATCGCCTGTCCGCCGACCGAGCCGTTATAATAGAGCTTCCAGATCGAATGGGCCCCTTTGGCCGCTTCGTCGGCATGGCGAAACTCCGGCAGGTCGTCGGGGCCGTGCTCGCGGGTGCGTTTGGGCTGCAGGGTGGTCAGGGCGTCCTTGGGCGGACAGCCCCAGAACGGGAACGGACCGCCGGTCAGGCGACGGTTGATCTCGGAGCCGACGCCGAAGCGATTATTGGTGTTGTCGGCCTTGTCCTTGACCATCTTGGCCACCTGGTCCCAGACCGCGCGCCAGGGCGCTTCGCCCGGCAGGCTGAGCGCCGTGGCGAAGCCACGCGGGAAGCCCAGCGGGAAATCGAAGCCCACCAGGGCCCGCTCGCCGCGCTTCTTGAAGTCGTCGAGAATGGCCGCGAGCTTGAGCTCCGCCTCTTGTCGGGTGGCCGGGTTGAACGACTCGAACGACAGGCGGAACCGCACGTCGCGCTTGAGCACGCCGATCCAGACGGAGTCCGCGCCCGTGGTCGGTTTGGCCGCGGCGCTCCAGTCGACGATCACATAGGCGCTGAACAGGCGCGACACGGCAGGCTCCGTCGGCAGCAGAAGGAAGCCGCGCTTCTACCCCGGTCCGGCGCCCGGGACCAGCCGCCGTTCGCCTAAGGGGCGTATTAGGGCCTCTAGGCGGCCGTTCGCTCGCCGACGGGCTCGATCGACGCGCTGGCGCGGACGTCCTGGACCCGCCACCGGGCCGGGGCCTCGCAGACCGGGCCGAGGGCGGCGCGGACGATGGCCGGCGGGCGGCGCTCTTCGGGGGTCATGAACAGGCCGTTGGCCTTCAGCCGCAGGCCGGCGGCCTTGTGGGCGCCCAGCATGGTCAGCGGCACGGCCAGGATCAGACCCGCCAGGATCGGCAGGGTGCTGGTCAGCAGGTCGGGGGTGAACCAGAACAGGGTCGCCAGGACCAAGCCGGTGACGCTGATCCAGCCCATGGCGCGGAAGGCTTCCTGGCCGGTCACCTTGTCGGCGTCGCGGCGCTGGGTGGCCCAGCCGCCGACCTTGCCGCACAGGATCTCGACCAGGGCGCGGGTCTGGGTGAACATCAGCATCGGCGCGACGAGGGCCGACAGCAGCATCTCGACGCCCAGGCCGGCCACGATCCGGCGGCGACCGCCGAAGCCCTTGCGCTCGTGGGGACGCGACATGACCAGGATCGAGCCCAGGATCTTGGGGCCAAACAGCAGGATGAAGGTGATGATCATCGCCCAGGCGGTGGCCTGGATCTCGCGCCAGTCGATCAGGGCGTGAGCGGCGGCCTGCAGGTCGGCCATGGTGAAGGCCGCCTTCTTCAGCGACGGCAACAGCAGACGCGAGATGACGCCGGCCGACAGGGCCATGAACCACAGGGGCGACAGGACGTAGCTGAGCACGCCGATCACCAGGTGCATGCGGCTGAGCCAGTGCAGGCCGGGCAGGGCGACCAGCGGGATGTGCTGGACATTGCCCCGGCACCAGCGACGGTCGCGGGTGGCGAAGTCGAGCAGGTTGGACGGGCTCTCTTCGTAGGAGCCTTCCAGATACGGGGCCAGATGGACGCTCCAGCCGCCGCGGCGCAGCAGGGCGCTTTCCAGGGCGTCGTGGCTCATCACCTCGCCGCCGAACGGCTTGGGGCCGTCCAGCGAGGGCAGGCCGCAGGTCTCGGCGAAGGCGCGGGTGCGGATGATGGCGTTGTGGCCCCAGAAGGAGCTCTCCGAACCCGACCACCAGGCCAGACCGGTCCAGGCGACGCGGCCATACAGGCGCGTGGCGAACTGCAGGGTGCGGGCGAAGATCGTCTGGCCGTTGATCAGCATCGGCATGGTCTGGATCAGACCCGCGCCGGGGTGACGTTCCATGGCGTCGGCCAGGCGAACCATGGCGTCGCCGGTCATCAGGCTGTCGGCGTCGAGCACCAGCATGTGCTCATAGGCGCTGCCCCAGCGCGACACCCAGTCGGCGACATTGCCGGCCTTGCGGCCCTTGTTTTCCTGACGGACGCGATAATAGGCGGTCGAGTGGGCCTCGCGGCGGAAGCGGGCGAAGCAGGCCTGTTCGGCCAAGGCCACGGCGGCGTCGCGGGTGTCGCTGAGGATGAAGATGTCGAAGGCGCGGCTGGCGCCGGTCTCGGCGATCGAGGCGTCCATGGCCCGCAGGCGGGCGAACACCTCGGCGGCGTCCTCGTTGTGCACGGGCATCAGGATGGCGGTGCGGGCCCGCAGCTTGGGCATCGGCTTTGAGCTGTCGATGCCCAGCGGATCCTTGGGCTTGCCCAGCAGGATCACGAAACCGGCGACGGCGGTGCAGAACCACAGCGATAGGGCCAGGAACAGCGGCGCCAGCAGGATCAGGCAGATGGCTTCCAGGCGGGTGACGCCGCCCAGGGCGATGGTGTCGAACGTCGCCTTCCAGCCGGCGACGCCCATGAAGGAGGTGGCCAGAAAGACGATCCAGCGACGCGCCGTGACGTTGACGGCCAGGGCGCTGGCGCGGCGAGCGCCGCCTTGCCAGAACGCCAGCGGCTGCACCGGCATGGCCAGGGGCGCTTCGTCCGGGATTTCCACCGTTTCGCGACGTTGAGCGACCTGATCGAACGACACGCTCGTCGAGGTGTGGAGGTCGAAGAGGGCGGAGCGGTCGCTCATGGGATCATCGTCTCGGTCTGTCCGGCGGGGGCCGGCCTCTCTCCGGCGCGTCGTCGCCCGAGGTTCGCCCTTCCCGCTCGGGCAACCGTCCGCTAGGAATCGGTCGTCTTGGCGGGCGGCGTTCTGCGGGGCGTCGATTTCCGACGTGGAGAGCCGTCGGCAGCCCTACAGTAAAACTTCGATCACGAAATCGCTACCAGAAATCACGCTTATCTCGCAATTGCGGTAAAAAACTTGGACGTCGTCGTGCGCGAGCCGCGTTCGCTCAAACGGGGAATATCTTTAAAGTCATGAAAAATATAGCATTTGTTGCCATTTTCGCCGTTCTGGCGGTCGCTGGATGCGGCCCTCAGTCCAAGGGTTCGACCTCTGAAACCGCGTCCAAAGCGACCCCGGAAGCCACGGCGGCGCTCCCGACCTACGACTCAGCCGGTGTGATTTCGGCCGTAAACGGCTTGATTCTCACGATCGATCACGAGGGCGCGAGCGCGGCGCAGCTGCCGGCGGGCCGCAATGACTTCACCGGCTATGCCGATGTGCTGGCCGAGGCGCCGCTGACACCGGGCCAACGGGTGACGTTCAAGTTCCGCAAGGCGAAGGCGGGCCTCGAGCTCGCTGAGCTCAAGGCCCGCTAGGGCGCTCTAGGCCAGCTTGACCAGCATCTTGCCCAGGTTCTGGCCGCTGAACAGCTTGAGGAAGGCGTCGGGCGCGTGCTCGATGCCTTCCTCGACGGTCTCTTCCCACTTCAGCTTTCCGGCGCCGATCCAGGCGGCCATGTCCTTCACAAAGGCCGGATAGAGGTCGTAGTGGTTGGAGACGATGAAGCCTTCCAGCCGCAGGCTCTTGCCCACCGCCTGGATGATATTGGCGGGGCCGGTCGGCGTGCCGGGCTCGTTATATTGCGAGATCATGCCGCACAGGGCCATGCGGGCGAACGGGCGGGCCGAATTGATGGCGGCTTCCAGATGCACGCCGCCGACATTCTCGAAATAGACGTCGATGCCCTTGGGCGCGACCTTGGCCAGTTCGGCGACCACGTCCGGCGTCGCCTTGTAGTCGATGACGTGATCGACGCCGATCGACTTCAGGAAGGCGACCTTTTCGGGGCCGCCGGCTGAGCCGATCACGGTGTGGCCCTTGATCTTGGCGATCTGGCAGACGATCGAGCCCACGGCGCCGGCCGCGGCCGAGACGAAGACCACGTCGCCGTCCTTGAGCGCCGCGATGCGCAACAGGCCCGTATAGGCGGTCATGCCGGGCATGCCGAGGATGCCCAGAAAGGTCTGGGGCGGCAGGCCATGGGTGTCGATCTTGGTCAGGGCGCCCATCGGACCCGCGGCGGCCATGGCCTTGGGCGACAGGTTGAAGGCTTCTCGCCAGCCGAACATCGAGCTGACGATGTCGCCGACCGCGTAGTCAGGATCGTGAGAGGCGACGATCTGGCCGATCGCGCCGCCCTGCATGGCCTTGCCCAGTTCGAAGGGCGGCGAATAGCTGGGTCGGTCGTACATCCGGCCGCGCATATAGGGGTCGACCGACATCCACAGGTTCTTGACCTGCACCTCGCCGGGGCCCGGCGCGGCCAGGTCGACGCTGGCCAGTTCGAAGTCCGAGGCGGTCGGAACGCCGACGGGGCGGTTCTTCAGGCGAATTTCGCGTGAGACGGTCATGGACGCTCTCCCTGAGCTGTTTTGATTTAAACGGTTGTTTAGCGCGATGCGGGCGCCGGTTCCAGCGCTTCCGGGGACGGGCGAACCGGGTTAGACAGCGCCATGACCCAAGTTCCCTTGAAGGCCGGCGTCGTGGGCGCCGGTGTGTTCGGCGGCTATCACGCCAAGAAGTATGTCGAACTCCCCGGCGTCGCGCTGGTTGCGGTGTTCGATATCGACCTGGCGCGCGCCAAGGCCCTGGCCGAGCCGCTGGGCGCGGTGGCCTATGACGACATGGCCGCCTTCCTGGCCGCTGTCGACGTGGTCACGGTCGCCACGCCGGCCGTGCACCACGCCCAGGCGGCTCTGGCGGCGTTGAAGGCCGGCAAGCCGGTCTATTCGGAAAAGCCCCTGGCCGTGACGCCGGAAGACGCCGACGCCATGGTCGCCGCCGCCGCCAAGGCCGGCGTGCCCCTGGCCTGCGGCCATCAGGAGCGGGTCGTGTTCCAGGCCATGGGCCTGCTGGGCATTCCCGAGCAACCTTTGCGGCTGGAAGCCGTGCGCCGCGGCACGCCGTCGGACCGCAATCTCGACGTCTCGGTGGTGCTGGACCTGATGATCCACGACATCGACCTGGCCCTGGCCTTGTGCGAGGCCCAGCCGATGACGGTGGACGGCGAGGGGGCGATCACCCGTTCGGACTCCCTGGACTGGGTAAAGGTCGAAGCGATGTTCGAGAACGGCTTCATCGCCGTGTTCGACGCCTCGCGCGTCGCGCAAGCCCGCGAGCGGACCATGAAGGTGGTCTATCCCTCGGGCGAGGTCGAGATCGACTTCCTGGCCCGCACGTTCCGCAACACCACGCCGTTCCCGCTGATCGAGGATTTCACCGAAACCCCGGCCGGCAAGGACCCCCTGGGCGCCAGCGTGGCCGGTTTCCTGGCCGCCGTGCGCGGCGAGGCCCCGCGTCCCGTTGTGACGGGCGAGGAAGCGGCGCGGGCGCTGGACCTGGCCCTGGCGGTGGAGCAGGCGACCGGCGGCTAAGGCCTCAGACCTGCTAGCGACAGCGCGAGGTCGGATTATGCGCCTCTGGCCTGTTTCCGCGAACCGCTCGCAATGAAATTGGCGTTGTACCGCTTCGGCGGGTAAAAACTGAGCGCCAAACCCTTTCGTCGGGCGGCT
>JAHINZ010000425.1 GCA_018895795.1 Alphaproteobacteria bacterium | reverse complement strand
TCGGTCTCGAGGAAGATCTGGCCGTCGGTGATCGAGATCACGTTGGTCGGAATGTAGGCCGAGACGTCGTTGGCCTGGGTTTCGATGACCGGCAGGGCGGTCAGCGAGCCGGAGCCGTTGTCTTCGTTCAGCTTGGCGGCGCGTTCCAGCAGACGGGAGTGCAGATAGAAGACGTCGCCCGGATAGGCTTCGCGGCCCGGCGGGCGGCGCAGCAGCAGGGACATCTGGCGATAGGCGACGGCCTGCTTGGACAGGTCGTCATAGATGATCAGGCCGTGCAGGCCGTTGTCGCGGAACCACTCGCCCATGGCGCAGCCCGAGAACGGGGCCAGGTACTGCAGCGGGGCCGGCTCGGAGGCCGAGGCGACGACGACGATGGTGTATTCCAGGGCGCCGTGCTCTTCGAGCGTCTTGACGATCTGGGCGACGGTCGAACGCTTCTGGCCGATGGCGACATAGACGCAATAGAGCTTGGCGCTCTCGTCCTTGCCGGCGTTGGCGGCCTTCTGATTCAGGATGGTGTCGATGGCGACGGCGGTCTTGCCGGTCTGACGGTCACCGATGATCAGCTCGCGCTGACCGCGGCCGACCGGGATCAGGGTGTCGATGGCCTTCAGGCCGGTCTGCACGGGCTCGTGCACCGACTTGCGGGGGATGATGCCGGGGGCCTTGACGTCGACGCGGCGACGCTCGGTGGAAACGATCGGGCCCTTGCCGTCGATCGGCTCGCCCAGCGGGTTGACGACGCGGCCCAGCAGGCCACGGCCGACCGGAACGTCGACGATCTCGCCCAGACGACGGACTTCGTCGCCTTCCTTGATGGCCTGGTCCTGACCGAAGATCACGCAACCGACATTGTCGCGCTCGAGGTTCAGGGCCATGCCCTTGACGCCGGCTTTCGGGAACTCGACCATTTCGCCGGCCTGGACATTGTCCAGACCATAGATGCGAGCGATGCCGTCACCGACGGACAGCACTTGGCCGACGTCCGAAACGGCGGCGTCTTCGCCGAAATTCGCGATCTGCGACTTGAGGATGGCCGAAATCTCGGCGGCGCGGATGTCCATGGCTGTCTTGGGCTCTCTGCGATTTTTATCGTTTGGCGCGCTTATACGCTTAGGCGCGCTTCAGGGCGAATTTCAGGGAATCGAGCTTGCTGCGGAGCGAAGCATCGAACAGGCGGGAGCCGACACGCACCTTGACGCCGCCCAGGATGGACGGGTCGATGCGGGTCGAGAGTTCAGGGGTCTTGCCCAGGGCCGAGGCCAGGGCGGTTTGCACGCCCTTCATCTGGGCGGCGGTCAGTTCGGTGGCCGAGATCACCTCGGCCGAGACGACCCCGCGATGGCGGGCCGACAGCTCGCTAAACGCCGTGATCGCGCCCAGCAGATCGCCGGCGCGGCCGTTGGCGGCCACCAGGCCGAGGAACTTGACGGTCAGGGGCTGGAAGCCGGCCTTCTTGGCGACGGCGGTCAGGCCCTTGGCCTTGTCTTCGGCGCCAAAGGCCGGCGACGTCAGGAGGCGACGCAGATCGGCGCTGTCAGCCGCCATCACCTTCAAGCTTTTCAGGTCCGACTCGACCTTGGTGAGGTTGCCGCCTTCGATCGTCAATTCGAACAGGGACTGCGCATAGCGCTGACCCGCATCCGTCGCCTTGGTTTCGTCCGCCACTTGGTTCCGCCCGGTGCGTTGCAATCGCCGCGGACAAGAAGATTAACCCTCGTCCCGGCTTAAAGGCTTGAGCGCGCTTGAAAAAAGCACATGGAGGGCCGGCGCTGGCGCGCCACCCCATCCGAAGCCGCGCGCCTCATAACACGGGCTTTTCGCAGTCGCAACCAAACCGGAGCGATCAGGCCCCGACGCGGCGAAACACGGCCGAACCGGCCGCCGCGAGGCTTCCGTTGCGGCGCCGCGCCTCGCCCTGGGCGAAGACCAGGCTGCGGGTCGACCGCTCCACCCAGGCGCGCACGGCCAGGCCCTCGTCATCGCCGTCGGGCCCATAGTCGATCAACAGGGACGAGGGACGGGTCTGGCTCCCGGCGACTTCGCGCAGGGCGGCTTCGATCTGGGCGGCGAGGGTCGTGGTCATGGCGTCCCCAGTACTGAAGATCGGCGAAAAGAAAAAGGGCGACGGGACCAGCCCGCCGCCCATCAGGACGATGCTCGAGGAAACAGCCAGACGGGACGCGAACGCCCCAAAGCGTCTGGTTACAGAAAGGGCTTACTTGTCAGCCTTGGCCGACAGGTTGCAGCGGTCCAGGTCGGCGGCGTCGAGCGACTTGGTTTCGCCGCCGAACGCCGAGACGCGGCCGACTTCCTTGGCCAGGGCCTTGCACGACGCGGCGGTGATGGCGCGCGACGGCGCCGAGGTCGAGACGCACTCGGCGCCGTCGCAGACAAACACGGCGCCGCCGGCGACGATCTTGGTCTTGGCGGCGACAGGGGCTTCCAGAGCTGCGGCGACGCGGCCATCGGCCAGGGCGGCGCCGGCAAACATGGAGACGGACAGAGCGGCGACAGCCGCAAGGGTACGGAGCTTCATAGGAGCCCTCCAACGTTCAGGGGAGTTGTGATAAAATCGATGATCGGCGAAACGCGTACTGTGGGCCTGGCCTCAAGGATTGAAGCTTCGGTATCCCCACCGACGCCACAAGGCCAAACTAAGCAGTGCTTAGATATCAGCGCCCAGAAATTGCGCAAGCTGAATTTGGCCGCGTTACGTTTTTTTTAGAAACGACGACCTTTTCGCGAGTTCGGAGAACTACAGACCCAGGATGGAGTCGATGCGGCTTTCGGCCTTCTGGTGGATCTGCCGATCCTCGACCATGCCCTGGACCCGCGCATAGCGTCCGTCCTTGCCGACCTTGCGCCGCAGTTCGTCGCCGGTGAGCATCGACACCGACTTTTCCGGATCGGAGAACTGGCCCATCAACGCCGCCAGCACGGCGCCGATCAGGGCGGCGGCCACCGGCGCGGCCGAGCTGAGCAGGTCATCGCCGAACGCCGTCTGCAGGCGGCCGATCAGCAGTTCGCGATTGGGCTGGCCCTCCAGCATCTTGACCAGCAGCAGGGCCCCGCCCTCCACCGAGCCCACCGCCAGCACGGCGACGAGCACGCCCAGGACCCTCGGCCGGACGAACAGTCCGAGCGCGGCGCCAAGGATCGCGGCGGCAACCATGATGATCATGCGGCCGATCCTACAGGCCCTTGGTCAAGGGGCGGTTAAGAACACCGTTCCCCAACGGCACGGTTTGGCCCGGGCCAAGGGGCGCGCATAGTCCGCCGACAAGAACCCAAAAACGTGCAGGGAGGCTCGGCCATGGACTTCACCCTACCGGCGGAACTGACGGCCTATTTGGCCGTGCTCGACCAGTTCATCACCGATGAGATCGCGCCCTTGCAGGCCCGCGACGACAATGAACGCTTCTTCGACCATCGCCGCGAATGGGCCCGCACCGACTGGGACGGCGGCGGCCTGCCCCGCCACGACTGGGAAGAACTGCTGGCCAAGGCCCGCAAGCTGGCCGACACCGCCGGCCATTACCGCTTCGCCCTGCCCAAGGCGTTCGGCGGCCAGGACGGCTCCAACCTCTGGATGGCGGTGATCCGCGAGCACCTGGCCAGCAAAGGCCTGGGGCTGTTCAACGACCTGCAGAACGAGCACTCGATCGTCGGCAACAATCCGTTCGTGCTGATGATCCGCGATTTTGGCCGCCCCGATCAGCAGCACCTGATCACCGACATGCTCGACAAGGCCGCCTTCCGTCCGACTTTCGGCCTGACCGAACCCGACCACGGCTCCGACGCCACCTTCATGGAGACCCGCGCCGTGCGCGAGGTCCACAAGGGCGAGGCCGGCTGGCGGATCAATGGCGAGAAGATGTGGACCACCGGCATGCACGCCGCCACCCACTGCTGCCTGTTCGCCCGCACCGACGGCGAGGATGGCTCGGCCAAGGGCATCACGGCGTTCCTGGTCCCGGCCCATGCGCCCGGCGTGAAGATCGAGGAATATCTCTGGACCTTCAACATGCCGACCGACCACCCGCGGGTCAGCTTCACCAATGTGTGGGTCCCTGACAGCGCCATGTTCGGCCCCGAGGGCGGCGGCCTGGCCCTGGCCCAGCATTTCGTGCACGAGAACCGCATCCGCCAGGCCGCCTCCAGCCTGGGCGCGGCGACCTTCTGCATAGAAGAGAGCGTCAAGTACGCCCGGATCCGCAAGCCCTTCGGCAAGCCCCTGGCCGAGAACCAGGCCATCCAGTTCCCGCTGGTGGAACTGGCCAGCACCGCCGAGATGCTGCGCCTGCTGATCCGCAAGACCGCCTGGGAGATGGACCAGATGACCAAGCCGGAGGTGGAAAAGCGCCTCTCCGACAAGGTCTCGATGTGTAACTACCAGGCCAACCGCCTGGTCTGCGAGGCGGCCGACCGGGCCATGCAGGTGCATGGCGGCATCGGCTATTCGCGCCACAAGCCGTTCGAGCACATCTATCGCCACCACCGCCGCTACCGGATCACCGAGGGCAGCGAGGAGATCCAGATCCGCAAGGTGGCCGCCTGGCTGTTCGGCTATCTGGGCCCGCGCCGGAAAGCCTTCGCCGAAATGGAGAAGGTTTAACCTCAACCGACCTGACGTGGATCAAGGGACGCGCTATCTATCAGCGGTATGTGAGCTTCCTTTCTGGCCTGGAGGGCTGAATGAACCGTTTCGTCAAAAACGCCGCGCGCCTCGCGCTGGTCGTGTCCCTCGCGACCGGTCTCGCCGGCTGCGGGATCAACACCATTCCCACCCAGGACGAGGCGACCAAGACCGCCTGGGCCGAGGTGCAGAACCAGTATCAACGCCGCGCCGACCTGGTGCCCAACCTGGTCGCCACGGTGAAGGGCTATGCGGCCCAGGAAAAAGACACCCTGGTCGCCGTCACCCAGGCCCGCGCCAGCGCCACCCAGGTCAAGGTCGACGCCTCGACCATCACCGATCCGGCCCAGTTCCAGAAGTTCGCCGCCGCCCAGGATCAGCTGTCGGGCGTGCTGGGCCGGCTGATGGTCATCCAGGAGCGCTATCCGGATCTGAAGTCGAACCAGAACTTCATGGCCCTGCAAAGCCAGCTGGAAGGCACCGAGAACCGCATCACCATCTCGCGTCGCGACTACAATCTGGCCGCCCAGAAATACAACACCACCCTGCGGACCTTCCCCAGCATCCTGTGGGCCAAGACGGTCTATAGCGGCCAGAAGCCGGCTCAGCTGTTCCAGGCCTCGGTCTCGGCCCAGGCCGCGCCGACGGTCAGCTTCGATTCCGCCCCGCCGGCCTCTGCTCCGGCTCCGGCGGCCAACTAAAGTGAAGGCGTTCCGATCTCCCCTCCCCCGCAGCGCGGGGGAGGGGGACCGCGAAGCGGTGGAGGGGGCGTTCGCGCGCGCCTTCCAGACCGTCGCGCCCCCTCCGTCACGGCGCGTTCCGCGCCGTGACGCCTCCCCCGCTGCTGGGTTGAGGCGATGGGCGACCGCCGCGCTGGCGCTCCTGGTGCTGATCGCCGCGCCCGCCTTCGCCGCGCCCCAGTTCCCGGCCCTGTCGGGACGCGTGGTCGACGAGGCCAATATCCTGTCGCCCCAGGTCGAGGCCGACCTGACCGCCAAGCTGAAAGGCCTGGAGGACAGCACCGGTCGTCAGCTGGTCGTGGCCACGGTCCCGACGCTGCAAGGCTATGAGATCGAGGACTACGGCTATCAGCTGGGTCGCACCTGGGGGATCGGCGAGAAGGACAAGAACACCGGCGTCATCCTTCTGGTCGCCCCCAATGACCGCAAGGTCCGGATCGAGGTCGGTTATGGCCTCGAGCCGATCCTGACCGACGCCCTGTCCAGCCTGATCATCCAGACCGCCGTGCTGCCCAAGTTCAAGGCCGGCGACCTGCAAGGCGGCGTGGTGGCCGGGGCCGACGAGATCCTCGCCCAGCTGTCCCTGCCCGAGGACCAGGCCAAGGCCAATGCCGCCCAGGCGGCCCAGCCCAAGGCCGCCCAGCGCGGCGGCGGCGGCGGCGGGATCGCGGCCATCCTGATCTTTTTCTTCGTCATCTTCCTGATCACCCGTTTGCTGCCCGGGGGCCGGGGTCGCCATGGCGGTCTGGGCTCGGCCCTGCCGTGGATCATCCTGGGCGCGCTGAGCAACGGCGGCGGTCGCAACAATGACTGGGGCGGCGGCGGCGGCGGCGGTTGGGGCGGCGGCGGCGGCGGCTCGTTCGGCGGCGGCGGAAGCTCAGGGAGCTGGTGATGCGCAAGATATCCCCCGAAGACCAGGCTCGCATCGCCCAGGCGGTGGCGGCGGCCGAAAAGACCACCGCCGGCGAGATCTTCTGCGTCCTGGCGCCCGAGGTGTCGGACTATCGCGAAACGCCGCTGGTCTGGGCGGCCGCGACGGCCCTGGTGCTGCCGGCGGCGGCGTTGTTCGCCGGCCTGCGTCCCGACATGCTGACAAGGCTGTTCGGCGGCTGGACGATCGGCCACGCCACGGCGACCGACACGGCGATCTTCTCGGCCCTGTCGGTCTATATCGCCCTGCAGGTCGCGATCTTCATCCTGGCGGCCCTGATCGCCTCGATCCCGCCCGTGCGCCGCGCCCTGACGCCCGGCGCCCTGAAGACGGCCCGGGTCAAGCGCGCGGCCATGGACCAGTTCCTCAGCCAGGGCCTGCACCAAACCCGTGATCGGACGGGGGTGCTGATCTTCGCCGCCCTGGCCGAGCACCGCGTCGAGGTCATCGCCGACGAGGGCATCTACAAGGCCGCCCCCAACACGGTCTGGGACGAGGTGGTGGCCGACCTGGTGGCTGGCCTGAAGCGCGGCAAGGTCGCCGACGGCTTCGTCGCCGCCGTCACCCGCACCGGCCAGATCCTGTCCAGCCATGTTCCGGTCAAGGCCGACGACGCTAATGAACTGCCGGATGGCCTGACCATCCTGCCGAAACGCTGAGGCCATGGCGGAGAGAGCCAGCCGCCGCGAATTCCGCCGCGTCTGGCTCTTTCTGGGTCTCGTCTTCCTGATCACCTGGGGCGTCGGCGGACTCTATCTGCTCTTTCCCCAGCCCTTGACGGCCGTCTTCGGCCCCTTCGTCTATGGGTCGCCGGCCTATCTGCTGGCGGCCTGTTCTCCGACCCTCGTCGCCCTGGCCCTGACCCTGACGTTCGAGGGGACGGCGGGCCTGGGTCGACTTGGCCGCCGTCTGATCCAGGTGACGCCGCTCTGGGCGCTGGCCCTCGCGTTCCTGGCCCTGCCGGCGATCGCCCTGGGTCTCAGCCTGCTGGTTCCTGCGTTCAGCGCCTGGCCCGTGCGGCCCGGCGACGTGCTGGTGGCCACCCCGTTGCTGTTGTTCACCACCGCCCAGATCCTCACGAATTCGGGGCCCCTGGGCGAGGAGCTCGGCTGGCGCGGCTACGCCCTGCCCCGCCTGCTGGACCGCTGGCCGCCGCTGGTCGCCGGCGGCGCGTTGGGCGTCGTCTGGACGATCTGGCACATCCCAGCCTTCCTGTTCTCGGGCATCGTCAATTCGTCGCTTTCGAACCTGGGCTGGTACGCCCTGGGCACGATCGCTCTATCGCTGCTGATGACCTGGCTATTCATGCGGACGCGGGGCGGCGTGCTGATCGCCGGCATCGTGCCGCATTTCGTGATCAACGGCCTCGGCGCGGTCGGCGCCTGGCGAACACGCCCTGCCGAAGCCATCGCCCTGGCCCTGCTGGCCCTGGCGCTTTTCGTCCTTTGGCCGCCAAATGGCCGCAAGCAACACTAGGGAGACCGCCCCATGTCCAGCATCGACCCGACCCGCGCGCAGTTTGACGCCTTCAAGGGCCTGCCGCGCGATACGCCGATCCAGATGCTCAACCTGGTGCGTCTGAAGGCCCTGGCCGACTATCCGGCCGACCATCCCGAGCACGGCAAGGGCCGTTCGGGCCTGGACGCCTATCGCGCCTATGGCCGGGAGACCGCCGCCCTGTTCGCGAAGCTGGGCGGCAAGCAGATCTGGGCGGGCAAGCCGGAGGTCGTGCTGACGGGCCCGACCGACGAGCGCTGGGACCTGGCCTTTATCGCCGAATACCCCAACGCCGGAGCCTTCCTGGCCATGGTCACCGACCCCGACTACCGCGAGTTCGTCAAGCATCGACAGGCGGCGGTCGAGGACTCGCGGCTGATCCGGCTGTCGCCGATGACGCCGGGCGACGGGTTCGGGGAATAGGGACTCGGTACTCGCCCCCTCCGCGCTGACGCGCTCCTCCCCCGGAGGGGGAGGACGGCTGCGCAGCAGCCAGGAGGGGGCAAGTGGGCCGCCTATTCCGCCGCCAGGGCCATCGGCGCCGCCTGGGCGCCGCGCACCAGCCTTCCCGGCAGGGCCCCGGTCGGCTCGCCGTCGCGATAGGTCACCACCCCGCCGACGATCGTCGCCACATAGCCATACGCCTTCTGGGTCAGCCGCCGCCCGCCGGCCGGCAGGTCGTAGGCGACGCGGGGCGCGTCCAGTCTCAGGCCCTCATAGTCGATGACATTGAGGTCGGCCCGATAGCCGGGCGCGATCAGGCCGCGATCCCTCAGGCCGACGGTCAGGGCGGTGTCGCGGGTCTGCATCGCCACCATGGTCGCCAGCGGAATGCGCGGACCGCGGGTGCGCTCGCGGGTCCAGTGAACCAGGTTGCTGGTCGGGAAGCTGCCGTCGCAGATCATGCCGACATGGGCCCCGCCGTCCGACAGGCCCGGCACGGTGTCCTTGTGGCTCAGCATGGCGAAGCTGGGGTCCAGCGAGCCGTCGGCATAGTTCAGGAACGGGTGATAGAGCATGCCGCGCCCGTCGTTGCGCAGCATCGCGTCCAGCGCCACCTCGGCCGGATCGCGACCCGAGGCGGCGGCCAGGGCGGCCACGGTCTGGTCGGCGGTCGGCTCGTAGTCGGGGACCTCGTCCATCGGGAACAGATTGTCCCAGGCCCGCAGCGCGCTGCCGGCGAAGGGCCCCTTGGGATCGCTTTTCTCGGCCAGCAGGCGGGCCCGGAAGTCCGGGTCGCGCAGAGCGGCGACCCTTTCGGCCAGCGGCAAGCCGGCGATGTCGGCGAAGACCGGGCTCTGGCTGAACGGATTGAGGGTCAGCTCCAGCCCGAACAGCACCCCCACCGGACGGCCGCAGACCTGAGCCTTGATCGGCAGGCCGGCGTCGGCCGCCGCCTGCAGGCCCGCCAGCATCGCCTTCCAACCGTCCGGCGACTTGGGGCTCTGGACCAGCGAGAACGACAGCGGTCGCCTCGAGCGCTCGACGATCCGGCGCAGCATGGCCAGCTCGGCCAGGCCGTCGGGGAAGAAGTCGGAGACCAGTTGCAGCACGCCCTTGCCGGCGGCGGCCAGACCCAGGGCGATGCCGGTCAGTTCATCCTCACCCGCCGTCAGGGTCGGGGTCGGCTGGCCGTCGCTGGTGCGATGGTTGAGGGTGCGCGAGGTGGAAAAGCCCAGGGCCCCGGCCTCGACCGCCCGTTTGGCGAGGGCGGCCATGGCGGCGATATCGGCCGGCGTCGCCGGTTCGCGATTGGCTCCGCGCTCGCCCATCACGAACACCCGCAGGGCCGCATGGGGCAGCTGGGCGCCGATATCGACGTCGAACCGGCGCTTTTCCAGCGCGTCCAGATAGTCGGGGAAACTCTCCCAGGTCCAGGGCAGGCCCTCGGTCAGCACCGGAAAGGGGATGTCCTCGACGCCCTCCATCAACCGGATCAGCCGGTCGCGGTCCTCGGGCTTGCAGGGCGCGAAGCCGACGCCGCAATTGCCCATCACCACCGTGGTGACCCCATGGCCGGAGCTGGGCGTCATGCGGGTGTCCCAGGTCGCCTGGCCGTCATAATGGGTGTGGATGTCGACAAAGCCGGGGGTGACCAGACGGCCGGTGGCGTCGATCTCCTCGCGGCCGGCGGCCAGCCTCGGGCCAATGGCCGCGATCAGGCCGTCCTTGACGCCGACGTCGGCGACGAAGCCCTCGGCGCCGGAGCCGTCCAGCACGGTCCCGCCGCGCAGCACGAGGTCGTAAGCCTGATCGGCCATGGTCGGTCCTCCCCGGACTCTTGTGATGGTATCTTATCGTTGTTCAGGAGCGTCCATCCGACGCCCGGAGAGGTCAAGACGCTTTACGTTCGCGTGACCTTTCGCTGACGGAATTCAGCGTCTAAGGTCGCCGCCAATTCAAACTAACGTTTAACGGGGAGAAGCGCCCAATGCGCGAAGCGGTCATCGTCTCTTACGCCCGCACCGGTCTGGCCAAGTCCAACCGCGGTGGTTTCAACAATACCCATGGCGCGGCCATGGCCGGTCACGCCATCCAGCACGCCGTGTCGCGCGCCGGTCTCGACGGCGGCGAAGTGGAAGACGTGGCCCTGGGCTGCGGCGGTCCCGAGGGCGCCACCGGCATGAACGTGGCGCGCAACGCGGCCATGTGGGCCGGCCTGCCCGTCACCGTCTCGGGCCAGACCATCAACCGCTTCTGCTCGTCGGGCCTGCAGGCCATCGCCACGATGGCCAACTATGTGCGCAATGACGGCGCCAATGTCGCCATCGGCGGCGGCGTCGAGTCGATCTCCTTGGTGCAGGGCGGCGGTCACATGAACCGCTTCCACATCACCGAAGAGAAGCTGATGAAGACCCATCCGGCCCTGTGGATGGCGATGATCGACACCGCCGACATCGTGGCCAAGCGCTACAATATCAGCCGCGAAGTTCAGGACGAATACGCCCTGCGCAGCCAGCAGCGCATCGCCGCCGCCCAGGTGGCCGGCCTGTTCAACGACGAGATCGTGCCGATGGCCACCAAGATGAAGGTGGTCAACAAGGAAACCAAGGAAGAGAGCTTCGTCGACTACGTGGTCGACAAGGACGAGTGCAACCGTCCCGAAACCACGCTCGAAGGCCTCAACAGCCTCAAGCCCGTCATGGGTGAAGGCAAGTTCGTCACCGCCGGCAACGCCAGCCAGCTCTCGGACGGCGCCGCCGCCGTGGTGATCATGGAAGCCGCCGAGGCCGCCCGTCGCGGCCTGACCCCGCTGGGCGCCTTCCGGGGCTTCGCCGTCGCCGGCTGCGAGCCCGACGAAATGGGCATCGGCCCGGTCTATGCCGTGCCGCGCCTGCTGGAACGCCACGGCCTGAAGGTTGACGACATCGACCTGTGGGAACTGAACGAAGCCTTCGCCAGCCAGTGCCTCTATAGCCGCGACAAGCTGGGCATCGATCCGGAAAAGTACAACGTCAACGGCGGCTCGATCGCCATCGGCCACCCCTTCGGCATGACCGGCGCCCGCTGCGCCGGCCATATGCTGCTGGAAGGCAAGCGTCGCGGCGCCAAGCTGGGCGTGGTGACCATGTGCATCGGCGGCGGCATGGGCGCCGCCGGCCTGTTCGAAATCTTCTAGCGTGAAATGAGCCCTCCCCCTCGATGGGGGAGGGTTGGGTGGGGTGAAAGGGCGTCTGCCGGCGGAACCGCCGCTTCACCCCCATCCCCGCCCTTCCCCCATCAAGGGGGAAGGGAGACGAGACTGAGCTCAATCGGGCCGGGCCCCTCCAAAGGGGTTCCCGGCCCGATTTGCATTCCGGTAACGCTTTGCGCCCATTCTTTCGGGAGGTGCTTGAACGTCGGGTTTTGGCAACTATCTGTGTTGCTGAAGCGCGGCCGCGATTTTCGCGCAACGCCAGACCAGAGACCCGCCATGGCCATCAAGGCCTCCCTTGCCCTTGCCCTGCTAGTCGCCGTGACGATCGGCCTGCTGCTGCCCACGCCCGGAAGCAACAAGCCGCGCCAGACCCAGTCCGCGTTCGAGACGATCCAGCTGCGCCACGGCTAAGGCTTGGGCTGAGCCTGCAGCTGATCGGTATGGTCGGCGCAGCCCTTCAGCGTCTCGCCGTCCACCCAGATTTCCGCCGAGAACCGGTAGACCCGGTCGGACATGCCGTCGGTGCAGACGCCCGGCGTCAGCCGCACGACCAGCCGGCCTTCGCCCTCGGTCGGGCCGTTGGAATCCCAGACCCCCTGCTGGCCATCGATCCGCACGCCGGGGTTGGCGTTGCGGACCTCCGGGTGATCGGGCCGGCTGAGCGCGACGCCGCCGGCGCGGATCTTCACGCTCCAGAACGGCTCGGTCCCGATGACGTCGATATCGCCGGAATAGTCCGCGCCCTTGACCACCGGCGCGTCGGCCGGCGGCGGGGCGTCCTCGGACGCGCCCATCGACTCGCCGCAGCCGGTCAGGGCCAAGGCCAGGGCGCAGAACACGGCTGTGCGAAACATGGCGGCGGCTATCCCCTATTGCCCGACTGAGGCTAGACTCTCGCGTCATGACTCGCAAAGCCCCAGCCCGCTTTCTGGAATTCTTCGCCGGCGGCGGCATGGCCCGTCTGGGCCTGGGCGAGGGCTGGACCTGCGCCTTCGCCAACGACTTCGACCCGGTCAAGGCGGCGACCTATCGCGCCAATTTCGCCGACGCGGGCGAGCACTTCCACCAAGGCGACGTCTGGGCCATCCAGGCGGCCGACCTGCCGACCGCCGACCTGGCCTGGGCCTCCAGCCCCTGCCAGGACTTCAGCCTGGCCGGGGCCCGGGCCGGGCTGAGCGGCGGTCGCTCCTCGGCCTTCTTCGGGTTCTGGAAGCTGATCCAGGCCCTGAGCGTCGAGGGCCGCGCGCCCCACACCCTGGTCGTCGAGAATGTGGTCGGCCTGCTGACCTCGCACGAGGGGCGCGATTTCACCGCCCTGTGCCAGGCCCTGGCTGACGAGGGCTACCGCTTCGGGGCGCTGGAAATCGACGCGGCGCGGTTCACCCCGCAGTCGCGGCCGCGCGTGTTCGTGGTCGCCACACGCGCCGCCGCCGGAGCCCTGGCCGGTCCGAGCGCCTTCCAGACCAAGGCGGTCAAGGCGGCCTACGACCGACTGCCGGCCGCGCTGCAGGCCGACTGGATCTGGTGGGGCCTGCAAGCCCCGCCGGCCCGCAACACCGACCTGGCCGCGATGCTCGAGCCCGACGCCGCCGTGGGCTGGAACACGCCGGAGCAGACCCGGACCCTGTTGGCCCTGATGGCCCCCGCCCACCGCACCGCCGTCGAAACCCGCCTGGCCCAGGGCCAGAGGGCGGTCGGCTCGGTTTTCAAGCGCATGCGGGGCGGCGAGCAGCGGGCCGAAGTCCGCTTCGACGGCCTGGCCGGCTGCCTGCGCACCCCGCGCGGCGGCTCGTCGCGCCAGACCCTGCTGGTCATCGACCAAGGCCAGGTGCGATCGCGCCTGATCAGCCCCCGCGAGGGCGCGCGCCTGATGGGTCTGCCCGACCGCTACACCCTGCCGGGCAGCCAGACGGCCGGCCTGCACGTGATCGGCGACGGCGTCGCCCTGCCCGTGGTGCGCTGGCTGGCAGAGCGTCTGCTGGACCCCTTGGTCGATAGCAAATCTGCAAGCCTCGCCGCCGAATGACCCCCTGACACGCCAAACCGCCCGTCCTAAGGTGGCCTCCGGCCCGCGGGCCGACCCAGCTTCAGCGAGATCTTCCCATGGCCGACGCCACCTCCTCCTACGACGCGGCCCGCTACAAGCGTTCCGGGCGCGGCAAGATCTATGACTCCATCCTCGACACCATCGGCGACACCCCGCTGGTGCGGCTGCCGCGACTGTCGGCCCAGATCAAGCCCAAGGGCGAGGTCGTCGCCAAGCTGGAGTTCTTCAATCCCCTGGCCTCGGTCAAGGACCGCATCGGCGTGGCGATGATCGAGTCGCTGGAGGCCCAGGGCCTGATCAAGCCGGGCGACACCCTGGTCGAGCCCACCAGCGGCAATACCGGCATCGCCCTGGCCTTCGTGGCCGCCGCCAAGGGCTACAAGCTGATCCTGGTGATGCCCGAAAGCATGTCGATCGAGCGCCGCAAGATGTTGCTGCTGATGGGCGCCAAGCTGGAGCTGACCCCGGCCGAGAAGGGCATGCGCGGCGCCGTCGCCCGGGCCCAGGAGATCATCGAGGCCACCCCCGGCGCGGTGATGCCCCAGCAGTTCGAGAACAGCGCCAACCCGCTGATCCACCGGGTCTCGACCGCCGAGGAGATCTGGAACGACACCGCCGGCGCGGTCGACGCCGTGGTCTCCGGCGTCGGCACCGGCGGTACGATCAGCGGCGTCGGCCAGGCGCTGAAGGCCCGCAAGCCGTCGCTGAGGATGGTCGCCGTCGAGCCCGAGGCCTCGGCCGTGCTGTCGGGCGGCGCGCCCGGTCCGCACAAGATCCAGGGCATCGGGGCCGGCTTCGTACCCGGCATCCTGGATCGCGGCGTGATCGACGACATCGTTCAGGTCAGCAATGACGACGCCTTCGCCATGGCCCGCCGCGCGGCCTCGGTCGAGGGCATCCCGGTCGGGATCAGCTCGGGCGCCGCCCTGACCGCCGCCTTCGACCTGGCCCTGCGCGACGAGTATGCCGGCAAGCTGATCGTGGCGATCATTCCCAGCTTCGCCGAACGCTACCTGTCCACGGCCCTGTTCGACGGCCTCTGAGCCCCTCGCCCAGCGGGCGGCGGACCACCCGCCGTCCGCTGGAGCCCCGCCCATGACCGACGTCTATGACAAGGCCAAGCGCTCGGCGGTGATGGCCCGGGTCAAGAGCCGCGACACCGGACCCGAGCGTCTGCTGCGCAAGACCCTCACCGCCCTGGGCGCCCGCTATCGCCTGCAGCGCCAGGACCTGCCCGGCAAGCCCGACCTGGTGATGCCGGGCCGCAAGCTGGCCTTCTTCGTCCATGGCTGTTTCTGGCACGGTCACGACTGCGCCCGGGGATCGCGCGTGCCCAAGGCCAATCGCGACTACTGGCTGGCCAAGGTGGTCCGCAACCGGGCCAGGGACCTGCGGGCCGCCCAGGCCCTTACAGCGGCCGGCTGGCGGGTCGAGACGATCTGGGAATGCCAGATGAAGGACACCGAAGCCCTGAAGGCGCGGCTGGCGGCGATCCTGGCTCAGGCCGCCGCGCGGACGCCGCCCGCCAACACGCCCGCCAAAGCCTTGTAAAGCTCGATCGGGTCGATCGGCTTGGCGACATGGCCGTTCATGCCCGCGGCCAGGCAGGCCTCCCAGTCCTTGGACGTGGCTGACGCGGTGACCGCGACCACCGGCGTGTCATGGTTGGGACCGGACCCCGCGCGCAGAATCCGTGTGGCCTCGCGACCGTCCATGCCGGGCATGTAGACGTCCATCAGCACCGCGTCGAAGGCCTCGGCGCCCAGCAGTTCCAGCGCCTGTTCCCCGCTCTCGGCCAGGGTGGCCTCGACGCCGAACGGCTGCAGAACCAGCTCGATGGCGCGGCGATTGACGACGTGATCATCGACCACCAGGACCCGCGCGCCGGCGATCGACGGGCCTTGCCGGCCCTCTTCCGGCGGCTGGGCGGCCTCGACCCGAACCGTCAGGGCGAACACCGCGCCGCGCCCCTCGACGCTGCTGGCGACCAGTTCGCCGCCCATCAGTCGGGCCAGTTCGCGGCTGATCACCAGCCCCAGACCCGAACCACCGTGCTGGCGGACGACACTGGCGTGCAACTGGTCGAAGGGGGTGAACAGGCGCGGCATCAGCGCCTCGGAGATGCCCGGTCCGGTGTCCACGACCGTGATCGTCAGCTGATGTCGGTCCCCCTCGCCGGCGACCTCCAGCCGGACCGTGATCGTCCCCTGCCGGGTGAACTTGATGGCGTTGGACAGCAGGTTGTTGAGCACCTGCCGCAGCCGCAAGGCGTCGCCCGCCACCCAACGCGGCAGGCGCGAAGCGCCCTCGACCCGCAGGCGCAGACCCTTCTTGACGATCTCCGGCCGCCAGAACCGCACCGCGTCCGACACGGTCTGGCGCAGGTTGAACGGCGCCGTCTCGACCGCCATGCGGCCGGCCTCCAGACGCGAAAAGTCGAGCAGATCGTTGAGCAACGCCTTCATCAGACCGCCCGCGTCGCTGATCAGCTGGGCGTGGAGCTTGGAGCTCGCCTCGGGAACCTCGCTGTGCAGACGCGCGGCGCCCGCCAGAATGGCGCTGATCGGCGTACGCAGTTCATGGCTGATCATGGCCACGAAGGCGGACTTGGCGGCGACCGCCTCCTCAGCCTCAAAACGCCGGCGCTCGGCCTCCTGCTTGGCGTCGGCCTCGGCCTTCAGCGCCGTCCCCAAGGTGCGACTGGCCACGGTGACCGAAGCGATCAGCAGCAAAGCCCCAAACCACAGGGCGTTGGCCAGGGGCGCGTCGGGATTGGCCCATCGGGCGACCAGCGGAACGACCAACAGATAGAAGATGTGCGGCGAGGCGGACGCCAGCGTCGCTGATCTCAGGCCGGCATTGACCACGATGACATTGAGCAGGGCGCCGGCCAGCAACATGCCGCCCAGGGTCGGGGCGAACCGCTGGTGCGAGGCGAACAGCGGCAGGGCCAGAAAGCCGAAGATCGCCGAACTGAAAAAGGGGGCTACGGTCAGGGCGCGGCGACGCCAGGTCGCGGCGCGCGCCTCGGCGTCATCGGCCAGCGCCTTGGTCAGCCACAGCTCCAACGTCTGGAACAGGATGTAGAGCGCGGCCCAGATCCAGACCCAGCTCATGCCGATGAAGACATGCAGGATCAATGCGATGGTCAGGGTGGCGACAAACCGCAGGCGGGTATTGGCGCGTCGCGACACCGCGGCGCGCGCCGTTTCCCCCTCGGTCTGGTTGCCATCCATCAGCGTCCGGGCCTCCTGGTTGACCCTGTTCTTGCGGTTCTTGAACAAAGTCTGGTCCCGAAGACCTAAGATGGCGTGAAGCGCCTCCCGCCCCGCGACGGTCAGATCGCTGAAGTTTAGGGCGTGGACGCGCAATTTTTGTGGCTGACGCCACCGCCACAACCGTAGTCCAGGGTAAATTATACCCAAGTGACAATCGGCGCGTCACTTTGTCGCAATCAGGGGCGGGGGCCGAAGACCCGCTCCAGATCCGCCTCGTCGACGCCGTCGATCTCCAGGCGCTTGACGCGCGCGGTCGCCCCCGCCGCTAGCCGGACGGCGGATTTTGGGATGCGCAGGCTCTTGGCGATGAAGGCGATCAGGGCGGCGTTGGCCTCGCCCTCGACCGGCGGGCAGGCCACCCGCACCTTCAGATAGGGCCGGCCATCGGCGTCGTTCGCCCAGCCGTCCGCCCCGTCACGCCCGCCGCGCGGGGTCAGGCGGACGGCCAGCAGCACGGCCTAGCCCAGCAGGTTCAGCAGCGCGACGTGCAGGGCCGGCAGGATGTAGTTCTGGACGCCGGTGATGATCAGCAAAACGATGATCGCGCTGATGTCGACGCCGCCCATCGGCGG
The DNA here is from genome assembly GCA_018895795.1 of Alphaproteobacteria bacterium. GTDB lineage: Bacteria > Pseudomonadota > Alphaproteobacteria > Caulobacterales > Caulobacteraceae > Caulobacter. The sequence continues at coordinate 14,808 of JAHINZ010000425.1, read as the reverse complement.
GATCAGCTTCTGGAACGGCCGCAGCACCGGCCCGGTCACCCGATCGAGGAAGGTGCTGATCTGGTAGATGGCCGGGTTGCGCAGATTGATCACGTCGAAGGCGACGAGCCAGCTCATGACCGCCGAAATGATAATGGCCCACCACAGGAGGCTGAGCAGCGAGGCGGCGATGAAGAAGACGAAGTTGATAATGGCGGCCATGGGTTTCCTGTCCGAGTCCTTCGACTTCTTGCCGCGCCTTGCCCGCCCATGCAAGCAAAGCCGAACTGCGGCGCTTGACGCGGACCGCGCCCCGCCTTATTCCCGCGCTTCCTTGGGGCCGTAGCTCAGATGGTAGAGCGCCTCGTTCGCAATGAGGAGGTCAGGGGTTCGATTCCCCTCGGCTCCACCAAGGACCTCCAAGCGCTTCAAAGCCTTGGGCTTTCAGCCAGACACCCTTGACGCGGCGCGGCCCTGTTACGACAGGCCGCCCGGACGTGGCTTGGATCGACGCCGATCCCGGACCGCGCGCGCCGATCCCGAGGGTTCGGCCCGATCACGCCGGCCCCCGGCCTTGAGGATCTCGGCGCGGCCCGTCGTCTTCCCGGGGCGGCGGCGACATCAGCGCCGAGGCGGGGCGAACGGCATGCGCGGGATCGATCAGGGCCAAGCCGTCCAGCACGGCCCGGCGCGGGACGAGGCAGCCTTGAGGGGCCTCACCCACGGATTCTTCGCCATGGGCTGCGACTGCGCGGTTCATCTGGCGGCGCGCGACGATGGCGATCTTGTGCCGATCGCCTTGGCGGCCGAGGCCGAGGTCCGACGGATCGAGGCGCGCTATTCGCGGTTTCGCCCCGACAGCGCGCTGTCGGAGATCAATCGCCAAGCCCAGGCGGGCGGGACCCTGACGGTGGATCCCGAGACGGCGGGGTTGATCGCCTACGCCAAGGCCATCTTCGCCAAGTCCGACGGGGCGTTCGACATCACCTCCGGCGTGCTGCGCTCGGCCTGGAATTTCGAGACCTGCACGTTACCTACGCCGGAGGCCTTGGCGCGGCTGCTGCCGAACGTGGGTCTGGAGCAGGTCGACCTCGACGGCGACCGGCTCACCTTCGCCAGGTCGGGCCTGGCGCTGGATCTTGGCGGACTGGGCAAGGAATACGCGGCGGACCGCGCCGCGGAGGTCTGCCAAGCGCTGGGCGCGCTTTCAGGCTATGTCGATCTCGCCGGCGACATCCGGGTCATCGGCCCGCAACCGGACGGCTGGCCATGGATCATCGGCGTCCGCCACCCGCGCCGTCCGGACGCCCTGGTCGCCAAGGTCCCGCTGTGGCGCGGCGCCCTGGCCACCAGCGGCGACTATGAGCGATTCATGGAGGTCGCGGGCCGGCGCTATGGCCACATCCTGGATCCCAGGACGGGCTGGCCGGCGCGGGGCGTCTGCTCGGTCACCGTCCTGGCCGATGACTGCCTCAACGCCGGCGCGCTGGCGACCGCCGCCCTGGTAATGGGTCCCGACGCGGGACGCTGGCTCGCGGCGTTGGGCGTGGAGCACCTCCTGGTCGACAACGCCCAGGTCTGCGACGCCAGCCCGGGTCTGCGCTCAAACCTTCTGGTTTAGGATCGATCCCGGCGCGCCGAGCTCGCCCAGGACGGTCGCGGCCTTGGCCAGCGTCGCCTCCGGCTTCGGGGTCGCGGCGGCGGCGACGGGAGCGGCTCTCAACGAGACCATCAGCTCGGTCATGCCGGTGATGAAATCCTCTTTGGAGACGCTGCCCGTGGTCTTGGGATCCAGTTTGGCGAATATGGCGGCTGGGCCCTGCTGCTGGAACACGACCGGGGGCTTGTGGGTCTGAAAGGCTTGCGCCAGCTGGGGCTGGGTGATGCTGCCCACGCCCGCCGTATCGATCGCGGCGAACAGGTTTGACATCTTCTGCTGCGGGGGACCGCCCCAGCTGGCGCCCGAAACGGCATGCGGCGTCATGGCGCCCACGCTAGAAACATCCATGCCCGCTCTCCTGATTTCGCCAATTCCCATTATGGGACGACAGGCCGCCCCTTCATCCTCAAGACAATCGCCGAGGTGGGCTCGCGTTGGCGCGTGGAGCCGAGCAACCTCTTCCCCGCCTCGGCGTTTTGCATCGGCGGCGGGGCGAAGTGTCGGCTACCGGACAGCGCCCTGTGACGGCGGCGCTAGGGTGCCGGTCGATGACGTCCCGATCCGCGATCCGGGAGCTGGAACCCGGTATGAACTTCTTTTGCTATGTCTATTCACACGGCTCGGACGTCCCCCATATGGAGGCGCTGGCCTGTCAGACCCTGGGTGAGGCCCAGAGGCTGTGTCGCCGCTTGATGCGCGAACACGCCGCCGCCACCCGGGCCGAACTGTTCGACGACGACGACCAGTTGGCGGTCATTTTCCGCGATGAGGTCGGCGGGGAGGAGACCCACCCCTAGGGCGCGGCGGCCGCTGCGGGCCGCTCGGCCTGGGGCCGCCCGTCAGAACTCTTCCCAGGTCTCTTTCATCGCCACCGCGGTCCCGCCGCGGTTCGATTGAACGGCGGCGACAGGACGGGCGCGGAGCGGGGCCGGGGCCTGGACCGGGGCGGGTCGCGCGGTCGCCTGGGCGCCGCCCTCGACGACCTTGAACCGGCCGACCAGACCGGCCAGCTCCCCGGCCTCGCCCTTCAGGGCGTGGGTGGCGGCGGTGGCCTGCTCGACCATGGCGGCGTTCTGCTGCACCACCTGGTCCATCTGGTTGACGGCGATATTGACCTCATGCAGGCCGGTGGACTGCTCGTTGGCCGAGGCGGCGATCTCGGTGACCAGGGCGTTGATCGAGGCGACCTGCTCGACAATACGCTGCAGGGCCTCGCCGGTCTGGCCCACCAGGCTGACGCCCGCGCCGACCTGCTGGGTCGAGGTCGAGATCAGGATCTTGATCTCCTTGGCGGCGTCGGCCGAGCGCTGAGCCAGGGCCCGCACCTCCTGGGCGACCACCGCGAAGCCGCGACCGGCCTCCCCGGCCCGCGCGGCTTCGACGCCGGCGTTGAGGGCCAGAAGATTGGTCTGGAAGGCGATCTCGTCGATCACCCCGATGATCTGGCTGACCTGTTGCGAAGAGCCCTCGATCGCCGTCATGGCGGTGACGGCCTGGCTGACGATCTCGCCCGAACGCTGGGCGTCGCCGCGCGCGGTGGCCACCACGTCGGACGCCTCCTTGGCGCCGGCGGCCGTGCGGCGGACCGTGGCGGTGATCTGGTCGAGGGCGGCGGCGGTCTCTTCCAGGCTGGCGGCCTGCTGCTCGGTGCGGCGCGCCAGGTCGTCGGAGGCCCGGGCGATGTCGTCGGCGCCGGCGCTGACGCCGTTGGTCGTCACCGCGATGCTCTTCATCGCATCTTGCAGGCGACCGGCGGCGGCGTTGAAGTCGGTCTTCAGCTGCTGGGCCTTGGGGGCGAAATCGACCGAGATGCGGTGGGTCAGGTCGCCGCTGGCCAGACGGTCCAGGGCCTGGGCCAGGGCGCCGAACGCGGCGGCGTCGGCCTCGGCGTCGGCGGCCTTGTCAGCCTCGCGTTCCACCCGCTCGCGCTCGGTGAGCGTACGCTGGCTGGCCGAGTCGCTTTCCAGCCGCGCCTTGGCGATCGCGGCTTCCTTGAAGTGGGTGACGGCGGCGGCCATCTGGCCGATCTCGTCCTTGCGGCCGGCGGCCGGAACCTCGATCGTATTGTCGCCCGCCGCCAGGCGACGCATGGCGGCGGTCATGGCGGCGACCGGCCCGGCGATCGCGCCGCTCAGCAGCAGCCCCCCGCCCAGAGCGATGGCCACGGTGATCAGGATGCCGACGGCCAGGGTCAGGGTCGAGACGGTCGAGGCCTTCTTCTGGGCGGCGGCCTCGGTGGCCAGGATATCTTCGAAATTCTTGACGATCGCCTCGATGGCGTCCTCGACCGGCGTCACGGCCTTGTCGGCGACGCCGTCGTTGCGCACCAGATCGATGGCCTGCGGCCGGGTCAGCGGATCGGCGCCGAGCGCCTCGCCGGGCTCGATGGCGACCGCGCGGAAATTGGCGTAAGCGGCCTCGACTGCGGCGATCCGGGCCAGATCCTCGGCATTGCCGTCCGCGAGCTCGCGCAACTGCTTGAGCGCCGCCAGGAACTTGGGCTTGTGAGCCTTTTCCAGGCGCTCGACATAGTAGGGGTCGGCCGACAGCAGGAACCCGCGCAGCGAGTTCTCCTGACGGGTCAGGCGGAAGGCGGCGGTGTCGGCGGCGCGCAACGACTCATAGGCGCGGCCCGTTCGGCCCACCGACTGCTCATAGACCACCTTGTTGGCCAGCAGCGCGCCGCCCATCAGCATGATCGTCGCAAGCATGACGGCGAAGACCGCCATCAACTTGTGGGGAATTTTCAGATCGCCAAACGACACAGTCCGCCTCCAGATATTTTAAGGCGCAAAACCCCAAAGAATAGAGGTCTTTAGCCTCTGGATTTTGGAACTGACGCCGATCCGGAATGTGCGAGCCCCCGGCTTTCCACCGGGTTAACCTTACCGTGGCGAAGTGTCACAGGGCGGCGCTTCCGCCCCTGTTTCGATCAGTGGGCCTCGTCCCAGTTGAGCGCGGCCCGGGCCTCGACGGTCAGCGGCACGGCGATCGCCACGGCCGGCTCGGCGGCGTTTTCCATCACCTGGCGGGCGACGGCGCAGGTGGCCTCGGCCTCATCGGCGGGGGCCTCGAAGACCAGTTCATCGTGCACCTGCAGCAGCATCCGGGCCGACAGCCCGGCCGCCTTCAGGGCGCCCGGCATCCGCACCATGGCCCGGCGCATCACATCGGCCGCCGCGCCCTGGATCGGGGCGTTGATCGCCGCCCGCTCCGAGAACTGCCGCATGGCGGCCGACTTGGCGTGGACCTCGGGAATGTTGATCTTGCGGCCGAAGATGGTGGTCACATAGCCGTGCTCGCGCACGAAGGCCTTGGTGGCGTCCATATAGGCCTGGATGCCGGGGAAGCGCTCGAAATAGGTCTTGATATAGGCCCCGGCCTCGCCCTGGCCGATGCCCAGCTGGTTGGCCAGGCCAAAGGCGCTGATGCCGTAGACGATGCCGAAATTGATCGCCTTGGCCCGCCGACGCACGTCGCTGGGCATGCCCTCGATCGGCACGCCGAACATCTCAGAGGCGGTCATGGCGTGGATGTCCAGACCGTCCTGGAAGGCCTTCTTCAGCTGCGGAATGTCGCCGATATGGGCCAGCAGGCGCAGCTCGATCTGGCTGTAGTCGGCGCTGATCAGCACATTGCCGGGACCCGCGATGAAGGCCTTGCGGATCTTGCGGCCTTCCTCGGTGCGGATCGGGATGTTCTGCAGGTTGGGATCGGACGACGACAATCGCCCCGTCGTGGTGGCGGCCAGGGCGTAGGAGGTGTGGACCCGGCCCGTCGACGGCGCGATCGCCGCGATCAGGTTGTCGGTATAGGTGCCCTTCAGCTTGGACAGCTGGCGCCAGTCCAGCAGCACGCGCGGCAGCTCATGCTCCAGGGCCAGGGCTTCGAGCACATCGCTGTCGGTCGACCATTGGCCGGTGGCGGTCTTCTTGCCGCCCTTCAGGGCCATTTCGCCAAACAGCACATCGCCGATCTGTTTGGGGCTGCCCAGATTGAACGGCCGCCCGACCAGGGCCTGGGCCCGGGCCTCGAAATCGGCCATGCGCAGCGAAAACTCGTTGGACAGCCGGCGCAGGGTGTCGGGATCGACGCGGACGCCGGCGTTCTCCATCGCCGCCAACACCGGCGGCAGCGGCCGCTCCAGGGTTTCATAGACGGTCAGCAGACCCTCGCGGGCCAGGCGTGGCTTGAGGACGTTATAGAGCCGCAGGGTGACGTCGGCGTCCTCGGCGGCATAGGCCGTGGCCTCGTTCAGCCCCACATGCTTGAAGCTGATCTGGCCCTTGCCCGAGCCGGCCACCTGCTTGAACGGGATCGGCTTGTGGCCCAGCCACAGCTCCGACAGCTCGTCCATGCCGTGGCCGTGCAGGCCCGCCTCCAGCACATAGCTGATCAGCATGGTGTCCTCGATCGGCGACACCGCGATGCCGTGACGCGCCAGGACGGCGATGTCGTACTTGGCGTTCTGGGCGATCTTCAGCACCGCCGGATCTTCCAGCAGCGGCTTCAGCGCGGCGATGACCTGGTCGAGCGGGATCTGTTCCAGGTCGGCGGCGGCCTCCAGGGCCAGGCCGTCCTTCTCGCAGTGGCCGACCGGGATGTAGCAGGCCTCGCCCGGCGTGATCGCCAGGGACACGCCGCACAGGCCGGCGGTGGCCGAGGACAGGGCGTCGGTTTCGGTGTCGAACGCCACGATCCCCTTGGCCGTCGCCTTGGCGACCCAGGCCTGCAGCGTCTCGATATCGCGCACGGAGACATAGGCCGCGTGGTCGATGGCCGCCGGCTCGGCGACCTGGGCGGCGGCGGCGCGGGCGGCGGCCCCGGCATAGGAGACGCTGGCCACCGGCGCGCCCGGCGCGGCGCCCGGGGCGCGATCCAGGCTGCGCGGCGCGGCCGCGGCGTTGCCGTCGCCGACCCGGCGGGCCAAAGAGCGGAACTCCATCAGCTCCAGGAAGGCGGCCAGGACGTCCTTGTCGGGCTCGCGCACGGTCAGGTCGGCGATCGGCTCGGGCAGGGGCGTGTCGCAGTCCAGCTGCACCAGACGTCGCGACAGTCGGATCTGGTCGGCGAAGTCGATCAGGGTCTCGCGGCGCTTGGGCTGCTTGATCTCGCCGGCCCGGGCCAGCAGGGTGTCCAGATCGCCATAGTCATTGATCAGCTGGGCGGCGGTCTTGATGCCGATGCCGGGGGCGCCGGGCACATTGTCGACGCTGTCGCCGCACAGGGCTTGAACGTCGACCACCCGCTCGGGATAGACGCCGAACTTCTCGAACACCTGCTCGCGATCGATGCGCAGACCCTTCATCGGATCGAACATCGACACCCCGTCGCCGACCAGCTGCATCAGGTCCTTGTCGGAGCTGACGATCACCGCCTCGCCGCCCAGGTCGCGGGCCTTGCAGGCATAGGCGGCGATCAGGTCATCGGCCTCATAGCCGGCCAGTTCGATGGCCGGGACGCCGAAGGCCCGGGTCGCCTCGCGCACCAGGGCGAACTGCGGGATCAGGTCCTCGGGCGCCGGCGGCCGGTGGGCCTTGTACTTGTCATAGAGGTCGTTGCGGAAGGTCTTCTCCGCATGGTCCCAGATCACCGCCAGGTGGGTGGGCGCGTCGCCCTGCATGTCACGCAACAGCTTCCACAGCATGTTGCAGAAGCCCTGCACCGCCCCGACCGGCAGGCCGTCGCTCTTGCGGGTCAGGGGCGGCAGGGCGTGATAGGCGCGAAACAGATAGGCCGAGCCGTCGACCAGAAACAGCCGGATCGTCGGACCGTCCTGGGTCAGGGTCTGGACGTGAGCGTGATCGGGCGCGGAATCGGCGGGGGCGGCGGTGTCGGTCATGGGCGGAACATAGGCCGGACCCTGGGCGCCGCAAACCCTTCGCGCCGCGCCAATCGCGCGCGCTCCCGCCGACGCGCGAACAGTGCCTTGAGGGGGCGGGCCTAGCGCGTCGTCCTGTCTGATCAGGCGGCCTGACGCTCGCCCGAAACAGGAGACTCGCATGAAGATTTCCAGCACGCCCCCGCCCGCGCCCGCGCCCATGGCCGAAGCCGCTGAAGGCCCCGGACCGGAGGTCCGCAACGATCACGACGGCGACGACGGCGCCGCCAAGGCCGCGCCCCGCGCCGCGCCGCCCCCAGGACAGGGAAAACTCGTCGACAAGAACGCCTGACTCTCAAGACGCCGGGCGACGGCGAAAGCCTAGCCCGGCGTCTTCACCAGCCCTTGGCAAGCGACTCGCGCCCAGGCTAAGCTCTACCCAGGGCTGCGCGCTGTCGTTATCCGCGTGAGCAGCGCCGAGGGGTTCCTGGGAGTCTTCCGATGTGGCGTTCATGGACCCTGGCGATCGTCTTCGCCGCGATCGTCGGCCCGGCCTTGGCGCTGGACGATGATGATGACGCCGCCGGCTGGAGGCCGCAGTTTGTCGCCGTCGCCAAGCCGGCTGATGTGAAGGCGGCCTATCCCCCGGCGGCTTTCGAACGGAAGATCTCGGGTTACGCCACCCTGGCCTGCGTGGCCGGAAGCGATGGCAAGCTCAACGACTGTACGATCTTCAAGGAGGACCCCGTCGGTCTGGGCTTTGGGGCGGCGGCCCTGCAACTGGTCGGCAAGGAGCGGATCAAGACCAAGGACGCCTCGGGCGCGCCGGTCGCGGGTCGACCGGTGAAGACCAGCTTCCAGTTCCTCGCCCCCGGCGACGCCAATCCAGACTGGGTCAAGAAGCCGACCTCGAGCGCCCTGGCCGGCGCCTTCCCGACCGCCGCGATCAAGGCCGGCCGCGACGGCCGGGCGACGATCGGGTGTGTGATCACGGTCGAGGGCTTCCTGGAGGCCTGCAAGGTTCTGTCCGAGGAGCCGCAGGGTCTGGGATTCGGGCAGGCCGCGCTGCAACTGGCCCCGCAATTTCGCATGAGCCCCAAGATCCGGGGCGGCAAGCCCGTGCCGGGCGGCGAGGTGACGGTCCCGGTGGTCTGGGCTGGATTGGCCAACGGAGGGGTCAGACCCGCGGGCCAGAGCCTTGTGCTCGATCCGCCCTGGACCGTGGCGCCGTCGGCGGCCCAGGTGGCGGCGGCCTGGCCCACCGCCGAGGCCGGCGACGCCCCGACCGGCCACGCGGTCCTGCGCTGCGACCTGGACAAGAGAGGGGTTCCCCACGCCTGCGACGTGATCTCGGAAAACCCCATGGGCAAGGGCTTTGGCAAGGCGGCCAAGAGCCTGTCGCGATCGTTTCAGGTCGTCTTCGAGAGCGACCAGGCCAAGTCCCTGTACGACTACAAGGTCGACATCCCTTTCCGTTTCCGAAACCCCGCCGGGCCGGAGGGCCGCAAGCTGAGCAAGCCGCGCTGGATCCGTACCCTCACCATAGAAGGCATGGCCCAGGTCTATCCCGAAGCGGCGGCCGCCGCCGGCGTCACGACGGGTCTGGGGGCGGCCTCCTGTGCGCTCACGGCCACCGGCGATCTGGTCGAGTGCCAGGCCGTTCGCGAGGAGCCGGCCGGCCTGGACTTCGCCGCCGCCGCGATCAAGGCGGCCGGATTGATACGCATGAACCCCTGGACCACCGAGGGTGACCCCGTCGAGGGCTTGCGGATCACCCTGCCGATCCGCTTCCTTTGGGAGGCCCCGCCGCCGACCGGCGAAGGCGATGGGGCGGCCAAAGCTCCGGCCAAGCCTTGAGCCAGGACCTGTACGCGACGACCGCCTTGGCGGGCGGCCGCCGGCTGGGCCGCCGCCCTGCTCTTGTTCCGCCCGACAACGACGCCTACCTCCGGTGCGCACACCAGGATCGTCAGGGGCTTTCGACATGACGTTCATGCTGCTGGCGACCTTGATCGCGATCTTGCTCTGTACGGAAACAGACATGGGTAAGCGCCTGCGACGTTTGCTGATCGAGGCGCCGGCCCAGGCTTTGTCACGCCTGACGCTGGGCCAGATCATCCTGGCCAAGGTCGTCCTGGGCGTCACCCTGCTGGCCGCCCTGCTGTTCGAATCCGAAGGCCTGCGTCTGCTGAGCCTGATGCTGCCCGAGGGTCTGGCCTGGCTGATGGCCTTCGACGTCGCGACCTTCGTGGACCTCTTCGCCACCGTCGTCCTGATCGCCGCCGCCGCGCGCCTGCGCGGACTGCGAGACCTCGCCCGATCGGCCCTGGCCTGGGCGCGGGCGCGCGCGTCCAGGATCATGGACCGGGCACGCCGGGGCGGTCGCGCGCGCCAAGGCCGGGTTCGCCGCCCGAAGGCCCCTCCCGCCAAGGGTGACGACGGCGCGGCGGGCTGGACGCCGGCCTGGGCCTGAGGCTCAAGGCGAACCGCCAGGACCCGCGCCGCCATCTCGGGCGCGGCCGCCTCGTAAGGCGACGGCCGACGCGCCTCTCAGTTCAGCTTCAACCGCACCCGCTCGCGCGCCGCGCGGGCGGCGATGGCCGCGCCGCCGTCGAGAATCTGGGCGCGGGTCAGGGCCTGCAGCGCGCCCGCCAGGGCCCCCTGGCCTTCGCGGGCGGCGGCGACGTCCAGCCAGGGGCGGTGGTCGGCGGGATTGAGCAGGGCGCGGCGCAGGGCGGAACGCTCGGCGCGAGGCCAGTCGCGGGCCTGCTGGGCGCGGGCGAAGATGTTGTTCTGCAGGCGGATCAGCACGGCGCGGTCGGAGACCGGGGCCATCAAGCGTTCCAGCTTGTCGGCGACATCGGGCATCAGGCCGGTGCGCAGGGCCCGCCGCGACAGCTCCGAGGGTAGCACCACCCGGCCCTCGCTGAACGGATCGAGCGCCAGCGGCCCTTCGTCGGTCTCGATGCGCAGCAGGAAGTGGCCGGGAAAATCCACCCCGTACAGCGCCACGCCCGCCTGGCGCGCGGCGTGCAGATAGAAGACGCCCAGGGCCACCGGCAGGCCCTTGCGGCGCTGCGCGATGGCGATGATGTCGGCATTGTCGGGGTGGTCATAGGTGATCACGTCGCCGGTCAGGCGAAGGTCGCCGGCCAGGGCCTCGGCGACGGCTTCCTCCGGCGACTCGGTCTTGAGGCGTTCGATCAGGCGTTCGCCCGCCTGGCGTCCCAGGGCGAGGGTCGGCTCGGGGTCGCGGTCGGGATCATCATGCGTCGCGCAGGCCAGGGCGGCCTCGAACAGGGGGAAGCCCTCGTCGGGGCCTTCGCCGATACGGATCAGGATCGCTTCAGCCTCGGCGCGGGTCATCACGCCTCCCGCCAGGCGTCGCGCAGATGGCGCGGCCGACGGCCCGGGGCCAAGGCTATGAGGTCCAGGCGCACGCTGGCGTTCCGCAGGCCGTTGCGGTGGGCGATGATGTGGGCGGCGGCGCGCCGCAGCCGGGCCCGCTGCTCGGCGGTGACCGCGTCCAGAGCGTCGTCCAGATGGGCGCGGCGCTTGACCTCGACCACGGCCAGTATGGGTCCGCGCTGGGCCAGCAGGTCGATCTCGCCCAGCGGCGTGGTCAGGCGAAAGCCCAGGATGCGATAGCCCTTCAGCATCAGCCAGGCGGCGGCCAGCACCTCGGCGCGTCGGCCAGACAAGCGCGCCTGGGCGCCGCGGATCTGGCGGGCGGCGGTCATCCCGCCGTCTCCTGGGCGGCGTCCTTGAGAGCCAGGGCCTGGCGGTAGAGGTCGCGGCGCGGCAGGCCCAGGGCCTTGGCGACCTCGGAGGCCGCCTCGCCCAGCGGCAGGCGGGCCATGGCCTCGCGCAGGGCGCTCTCGGCGTCGCCGGCCTGGACGGGACGTTCCGTGCCGGGACCGACCAGGATGACGATCTCGCCCTTGGGACTGTCGAAGCGCGGATCGGCGGCCAGGTCGTCCAGCGTGCCGCGGGTGCAGGTCTCGTAGAGCTTGGTCAGCTCGCGGGCCACGGCGGCGTCGCGCGGGCCGAACACGGCGGCCATGTCGGCCAGGCTGTCGGCCACCCGCGAGGCTCCTTCGTAGAAGATCAGGGTGGCGCGGACCGGGGCCAGTTCCTCGAAGAAGGTCTTGCGCGCGGCGCTCTTGGGCGGCGGGAAGCCGGCGAACAGGAAGCGGTCGGTGGGCAGGCCGGCCAGGGTCAGGGCCGCCAGGGCCGCCGAGGCCCCGGGGATCGGAAACACCGGATGGCCGGCGGCGATGGCCGCCTTGGCCAGGCGATAGCCGGGGTCGGAGACCATCGGCGTGCCGGCGTCCGAGACCAGGGCCACGCGCTCGCCGGCCTCCAGCCGCTCCAGGATGCGGGGCGTGGCGCGATCGGCGACGTGTTCGTCATAGCGCTCCAGCCGTTTGGAGATCTGGTAGGCGGCCAGCAGCTTGCCCGACACGCGGGTGTCCTCGGCCAGCAACAGGTCGCAGGCGTTGATCACGTCCAGGGCCCGCAGGGTGATGTCGCGCAGATTGCCGATCGGCGTCGCCACCAGATAGAGGCCGGGCGCCAGGGGGGCGTCCGACAGCGGCGGCGGGGCGGTGATCGTGCGGCTCACGGGGGAATCCTTGCCGCGCCGGGAGACGCGATACTGCTTCGGCGGATAGTCCTATCAGGTCGCGAGCGCGCCTGTCAGCCGGTCCAGCACCAGTCGACCCGCGCGGGTGGCGCGCAGGCGTACCGGATCATCGACCAACAGGCCCAGGTCGACATGGCGGCGCACCTTGGCGGCCTCGGGCGACAGGCCCAGGACCGCCACCTCCGGGAAGGCCACGCCGTCATCGATCCGCAGGCCCAGCACCAGCCGCTCCTCGGCCGCCTCGACGGCCGACAGGGTCTCCTGGACGAAGCCGACCCCGGTGTCGCGCACGGCGGCGACATAGTCGGCGATCTTGCGATGGGCGGTGGTGGCGACCCGGCTTTCGGGCAAGGTCAGCCGGCCGTGGGCGCCGGGCCCGACCCCGACATAGTCATGGCCGCGCCAGTAGACCAGATTGTGCCGCGAGCGCGCCGCCTGCCCCCGGGCGTGGTTGGACACCTCATAGGCGTCAAAGCCGGCGGCCTCGAGCACCTGTTGGGTGGCCTCGAACAGGTCGTGGCCCAGGTCCTCGTCCGGCATGATCAGTCTGCCGCGGCCCACCGCGCGATCGAAGGCGGTGCCGGTCTCGATCGTCAACTGGTAGGGCGACACGTGCTCGGGACCCATCGCCAGGGCCTCCCGCAGCTCGGCGCGCCAGGCGCCGACGCTCTGGCCGGGGCGGGCATAGATCAGGTCGATGGACAGGCGCGGGAAGGCGTGGGCCGCCACGGCGATCGCCCGCCGCGCCGATCCCGCGTCGTGATTGCGGCCCAGCAGGGCCAGGGCGTCATCGTGCAGCGACTGCACGCCCAGCGACAGGCGCGCGACACCGGCCGCCGCCAGGGCCTCGAACCGGCCGGCCTCGGCGTCGGTGGGATTGGCCTCCAGGCTGATCTCCAGATCCTCGACCGGCGACCACAGGCCCCGGGCCGTCTCGATCACCCGCGCCACCTGGGCCGGGTCCATCAACGACGGCGTGCCGCCGCCAAAGAAGATCGACAGCAGGCGGCGGGGGCCGGTCAGGGCGCGCTGGGCGATCAGGTCGGCGACGATGGCGTCGGCCAGCTGCGCCTGCTCGGCGCCGCGCCCCCGGTCGCGCACGACGTTGAAGTCGCAATAGGGGCAGATGCGCGCGCAGTAGGGCCAGTGGACATAGACGCCGAGGGGGGCGAGGAAGGCTGGCTTTGACTCACTCAAACAGCGCCGCCTTCAGCTTCTCGAACGCCCGGGCCCGGTGGCTGATGGCGTCCTTGGCGGTCGGCTCCATCTCGCCGAAGGTCAGGTCATGGCCGGCGGCGACGAAGATCGGGTCGTAGCCGAAGCCCCGGGTTCCGCGCGGCGGGAAGGTCAGGGTTCCGTGCACCTCGCCTTGCACGATCACGGCCGGACCGCCCGGCCAGGCCACGGCCAGGGCCGAGGTGAACCAGGCGGCGCGGTCGTCCGAGCCGGTCTCTTCCAGGCGTTGCTCGACCTTGGCCGTGGCCAAGGTGAAATCCTTGGTCGGTCCGGCCCAGCGGGCCGAATAGACGCCGGGCGCGCCGTCCAGGGCGGCCACCGACAGGCCGGAGTCGTCGGCCAGGGCGATCAGGCCCGACAGGTCGGCGGCGTGGCGGGCCTTGAGCAGGGCGTTGCCGACGAAGGTGGTCTCGGTTTCCTCCGGTTCGGGCAGGCCCAAGGCCCCGGCGGAGACCAGTTCAAAGCGGCCGTCGAGCAGGGCCGCGATTTCCGGGACCTTTCCGGGGTTGTGCGTGGCCACGACAAGCTTAAGTCCAGGCTGCAGTCTCAACGCCATCGCGGCCTCCTTCGGAAATCACCCATGCGGCTCCTTTACTCCGCCTTGTCGCCGTTTGCGCGCAAGGTTCGCATCGTCGCCCACGAAAACGGCCTGACCGGCGCCATCACCCTGGAGACCGCCAGCCCGTTCACCGACGAAAGTCTGCGCGCCCTCAATCCGCTGAGCCAGGTGCCCACCCTGATCCTCGACGACGGCGAGATCCTGTTTGATTCCGCGGTGATCTGCGACCACCTGGACGCCCTGGGCGGCGCCGGCCTGATCCCGGCCTCCGGCCAGGATCGCCGACGGGCCCTGACGCTCCAGGCCCTGGCCGACGGCATGGGCTCGGCCGCCGTGGCCGTCGTGCGCGAGCGGATGCGGCCGGCCGACGACCAGCGTCCCGAGCTGCTGGAGCGCCAGCTTCGCGCCATCACCGCCGGTCTGGACCTGCTGGAAACCCAGGCCTTCACGGTCGATCGCTTCACGATCGCCGAGATCGCCGTTGCCGCCCAGCTGGCCTATTTCGACGCCCGAAAGGTTCTGGACTGGCGCGTCGGCCGACCCGCTCTGGAGGCCTGGTTCGAGGCGGTGGCGCGGCGCGATTCCCTGGTTGTGACTTCCGTGCAACTAGCCTGATGCCATCACTCAACATTAAGAGTTTTTAATATCGTTTATCGATATTCAGCATTGTTGGAACCCAAATCACCGCCTATCTGTTGATCATGGACGCCTCCCTCCCCGGCGCGCGTCCAGCCCTCTCTATGGATCAACCGAAAATGCACGCCGCCCGCCTGTTCCGCATCGCCGACAAGGTCTTGATGACCGCGATCACCGTCGCCCTGATCGTGGGTGTTCCGGTGTCGGCGATCACCTTCGTGGTCCAGTCGCTCTAAGGGGCTTGAAGCCCCGCCTTGACGCGGGGCAAGCTT
>JAHINZ010000424.1 GCA_018895795.1 Alphaproteobacteria bacterium | reverse complement strand
CCGGGCCTGGTTCTGATGGGCAAGCAGGCCATCGACGGCGACAACAACGCTGTCGGCCAGATGCTGTCGGCTCTGCTGGGCTGGCCGCAAGCCACCTACGCCTCGGCCATCGAAATTTCGGGCTCGACCGCCAAGGTCACCCGCGAAGTCGACGGTGGCCTGCAGGTGCTGGACGTGGATCTGCCCGCCGTGATCACCGCCGACCTGCGCCTCAACGAGCCGCGCTACGCCTCCCTGCCCAATATCATGAAGGCCAAGAAGAAGGAGATCGTCTCCAAGACGGTCGCCGACTACGGCGTCGACATCACGCCGCGCCTGAAGGTCCTCAAGGTCGCCGAGCCCGCCAAGCGCTCGGCTGGCATCAAGGTGGAAACCGCCGCCGACCTGGTGGCCAAGCTCAACCTCGCGGGAGTGCTCTAGATGGCTGTTCTCGTCGTCGCCGATAGCGACAACGCGCATCTTCGCGATAGCACCCACAAGACCGTCACCGCCGCCCTGAAGCTGTCGTCCGACGTGGACGTGCTGGTTATGGGTCACGGCGCCAAGGCGGTGGCCGACGCGGCCGCCAAGATCAGCGGCGTCCGCAAGGTGCTGCTGGCCGACAGCGCCGCCTTGGGTCATGGCGTGGCCGAGGCGCAAGCCGACGCCGTTCTGGCTCTGGCCGGGAACTATGACGCGATCCTGGTGCCGGCCACCTCGGGCGGCAAGAACTTCGCGCCGCGCGTCGCCGCCAAGCTGGACGTCGCGCCGATCTCGGAAATCGTCGAAGTGGTCAGCGCCGACACCTTCGTCCGCCCGATCTATGCCGGCAACGCCCTCGAAACCGTCCAATCCTCGGACGCCAAGAAGGTGATCACCGTCCGTCCGACCGCCTTCGCGGCGGCGGAAGAGGGCGGCTCGGCCCCGGTCGAGACCGTCGGCGGCGCGGACGCCGGCAAGACCCGCTTCGTCAGAGAAGAAATGGTCAAGTCGGATCGTCCGGAACTGGCCGCGGCCAAGATCGTCGTCTCCGGCGGTCGCGCCATGGGCTCGGCCGAGGAGTTCCAGCGGGTGATCGATCCCCTGGCCGACAAGCTAGGCGCCGCCGTCGGCGCCTCGCGCGCGGCGGTCGACGCGGGCTACGCCCCCAACGACTACCAGGTCGGTCAAACGGGCAAGGTCGTCGCGCCGGCGCTGTACATCGCCATCGGCATCTCGGGCGCCATCCAGCACCTGGCCGGCATGAAGGACAGCAAGATCATCGTCGCCATCAACAAGGACAGCGACGCCCCGATCTTCCAGGTCGCCGATTTCGGCCTGGTCGCGGATTACAAGACCGCCGTGCCCGAATTGATGGACGCGCTCGCCGCGGCCGGAAAGTAGGCTTCGGCTCTAGAAACGACGAAAGGGCCCGGAGGCGACTCCGGGCTCTTTTTTTTGGAACGCGCGGCGTTCGCCGTCATCGGCGCTCCAGATTCGACGAGGCGATGGTGATCTGGCGCGGCGTCTCGGGCCGGTCGATCTTGGCGGTTGGATAGGACGCCGGTCCGTAGGGCGGGCCGCTCTGCCAGCGCAGATCGTCCAGGGCTGGGGCCGGGCGACCGCCAGCCGCGAGCAAAGCGGCGAGCGTCAGCGCGCCCGCGATAAGCAGGATCTTCATCTCGTCACCTTTCGGAGGAGGTTTGGGGGAGGATGGAAAGCGCGGCGCCGACCGGGACAGTCGCTCTGGAGGCGGCCTAAAACCAACGATCTCTATTGGCCCAACTTGTGAGCTGAGCTAACAGCCTTAGGGCCATGCGCCTGCCGCCCTTTTCGACCCTCATCGCCCTCGAGGCCGCCGCCCGGCGCCGCAGCTATAGCCGGGCCGCCGACGAGTTGTTCGTTACCCATGGGGCGGTGAGCCAACAAATCCGCAAGCTGGAGGATGAACTTGGCGTGCGGCTGTTCGTCCGTCAGGGCAACAGCATGGTCCCCACCGCCACCGGCGCCGCCCTGGCCGACAGGGTCGCCGAATCGCTGGCGATGTTGAGAGCGGGCGTCGACGGCGCGCGGCGCGCCGCCAGCGGTCCGATCGTGCTCAGCACCGGCGCGGCCTTCGCCACCCGCTGGCTGGTCACCCGCCTGGCCCGGGTCTCGGCCGAGACCGAGGAGCTGGACTTGACCGTCCGCGTCGAGGACCGGGTGTCGGACCTGTCCAGCGACGGCGCCGACGTCGCCCTGCGATTTGGCCTTGGCCCCTGGCAGGGCCTGGACTCGGTCCGCCTGCTCAGCGAGCGCCTGTTTCCGGTCTGCAGTCCGGCCTTGCTGAAGCGCCACCCGATCGACAAGCCCGAGGACCTGCTCAACGCCCCTCTGCTGCGTCACACCGCCCTGCCTTGGACCGCGTG
The DNA here is from genome assembly GCA_018895795.1 of Alphaproteobacteria bacterium. GTDB lineage: Bacteria > Pseudomonadota > Alphaproteobacteria > Caulobacterales > Caulobacteraceae > Caulobacter. The sequence goes on along the minus strand of JAHINZ010000424.1, from coordinate 72 downwards.
GTTCAAGTCGGTCGGCCTGAGCGTCTCCGAACTGCCTCCCAGCCTGGGTTTCGACGACACCTCGATGATTCT
>JAHINZ010000423.1 GCA_018895795.1 Alphaproteobacteria bacterium | reverse complement strand
TGCTGCCGCTGATGCTCAACATGTATGTTGGTCGCCTCGGCGAAGGCGGCGCGCCGCTACAGCCGCGCATCCAGTCCGAGATCGCCAACCATCTGGCCTTCGTCGACCAGAGCCTGTCGGGCCGGCAATTCTTCGTCGGCGACAGCCTGAGCGGCGCGGACATTCAGATGAGCTTCGTCCCCGAGGTCGCCAAGGCCATGGGCAAGTTGCCCGAATATCCGCACATGGCCGCCTGGATCGAGCGCATGCACGCCCGCCCGGCCTGGAAGACCGCCCTGGACAAGAGCGGCCCCTACGCCCTGGGGGCTTAGCGCCAGGGGTCCACAGTCCTCTCTCAAACCCATCCCCGCAGTCCTGGGCCTTGCGCCCAGGGCCCAGCGTTCCGCCGGTGTGTTGAGCTCCATCCTCATCGCCGCTGTCGGGCCGGATCCAGGGGCCTCCCCTGCAGCGGGGACAGCCATGATTATGCGGGAGGTTTTGACGCCTCCGATTGGCGCGATCAACTAATTTACAAGGCGCTGATCTGGCTGGAGTTTGTTTTCAAACGAACGGGGATTGAGCGCCGCCAGTCCCCATAACTCCCGTCATTCCCGCCCTTGTGGCGGGAACCCCTATTTCAGCTGACACGTGAAGCGCCAGCGAAGTGCGCACGCACTTCGCCCCCTCCGCACCTGCGGCGGTACGAGGGGTTCCCGCCACAAGGGCGGGAATGACGGTGATCTATTAGAGAGACGCCCCGGAGGCCTTCGCGACTACTGATCCCCGGAATAGGCCACGCCCTTGACCGTCTCGTCATAGGCGGTCGGCGGATTGTCCGGGAAGTCCGGGGCGCCGAGCAACTTGGCCTTGGGCGCGCGCAGTTCCCGGACGCGCCAGGCGTTGGGTCCAACGCGCGTGAAGACCGCGTCGATCACTTCGCCACCGCTTTTCAGCTCAATCCCCGGATTGGCCGCCTCGCTGGCCGGGCGCGTGCAGGTGCCCTTGATCTCGGTGTCGCTGACCCAGTCGCTGGGCTGGCAGCGCGACTTGAAGTCGAACTTGCGGTGCGGCTTGCTTGACCAGTCGAGCAACTGGGTGCTGACCCGGCTGTCGTCGCCGACGCTATAGGTCTGCACCTGGTCCGAGATGGCGAACACGGCGCCTCGCCACTGGCCGTACCCGGCATAGGATTCGATGGCGACGCCTCGTTCGTCATAGAAGGTGCTGGCGGGACCGTCGGGCGAAGCGATGTAGAACGTGGTGACCTCGTAGACAGTCTGCACGCCGTTGGCGGTGGGGACCTGAATGACCTTGGTCAGCAGGTTGTAGCTTTCCTCATCATCGGTCACGACCAGGCCGGCCCTGCCGTTCTGCTGGAGTGTCAGGGTCGGCCCCTTGCGGGCGTCCGGCTGGCCCAGGGCCTTCAGCAAATTGGCCTCGGTCTTGCGCCCGTCCACCAGTTCGGCGTCTGGGCTGTCCGGCGCTTGCGCCTGAGCTTGCGTGGCCGCGGTCGCCGCCGGCGCGACGGGCTTGGCCGCCTCGGCCGGTGGCTTGGCGGCCCGCGCAAGCTTGTCACAGCCGGACAGGGCGGCGAGGACGACCAAGCTGAGCGCAAGCGTCACGGATTTGGACTGGGAAGACATGAGGGCCCCGGGGCGACTGAAATAGCGCGGGCACCCTAGCCAGAACCGTCTGACGAGCAAGGCGGCGCCGCGTACGGTTGTGCGGCCCGCCGGCTTATTTCCACATGAACGAAATCTGTCCGTCCCTCCCCGACCCCGTTCAGCTTCGCCCTGTCATGGTCTGCCTCACGGGGTTGATGACCTCGGACACATTCCACGGGACGAAGGATTTTCACCATGACCGCCAACAAGACTTTCAAGACGATCGCCCTGGCCCTGGCCGCTTCGGCCAGCGCCCTGACCCTGGCTTCGGCCCCCTCGGCCTCCGCCATGCAACAGCGCCTCGGCGGTGTCGTCGGCTGTGACGCCTCGGGCCACAAGCAGGAGGGCGGCGCGATCATCGGCGCCCTGTTGGGCGCGGCGGCCGGCTCGAACCTGGCCAAGAACGATCGCGGCACGGGCACGGCCATCGGCGCCCTGGTCGGCGCGGGCGCCGGCTCCTATGTCGGCTGCTCGATGCAGAAAAACGAGGCCGCCAAGGCCGTCGGCGGCGCCTATGTCAGCAACGGCGTCCGCTACGCCCCGTCGGTCAATGCGACGCCGGTGACCCAGATCAACGGCAAGTATGTCGCCCGTTCGAACCTGAACCTGCGCGCCTCGGCCTCGCTCCGCGGCGCCAAGGTGGGCGGCGTTCCGGCCGGCCAGACCTTCCAGGCCCTGGGCCGCACCGGTGACGGCAAGTGGATCCTGGTCGGCCAGGACGGCGTCGGCGTCGGCTACGTCTCCAGCGCCTATGTCTACCGCGCCTAAGTCATAGAGGTCTGGACCGCGGTTTCCGTCCCTCGCCGCGGTCCAAGCACGGGCCCGCCTGGTTGTCCCCCGACCAGGCGGGCCTTTTTACGCTCCCGCCCTCAAGCCGCGATCAGGTCCGCCAGCGCAGCACCGACTCGGCGACCGGATTGACGAACGCCCGGCCCTCGCGGCGGCTGGCCTGCCATTCGCGCTTGCACTGCTGATACCAGCGGGCCTGCTGGTCGGCGTCGCCCACCCACATCAGCGGCGGGTTGCTCTTCAGGCCCTGGCTCTGCACCCCGACGATATAGCCGTCCTGACGCAGGAAGGCCCGGGCCGCGATGCGGATGATCGGATACAGCGCCGTGAAGGCCCAGTGATCGGACCACATGATCTGGTTCATCCGGGTCTTGCCCGCATTGATCGGGGTCATCGCCGACAGGGCCAGCACCTGCTTGTCGCCCACCGTCACATGCTCCCAGCGCAGGCCCGGCAGGCGGAAGGTGATCTCGGTCAGCGGCTCGCCGCCCAGGATGGCGTAGGCCTTGGAATTCTTGGACGGCTCGTGCCGCACCATGGTGAAGCCGGCCTCGGACGGGGCGAAGCGCTTAGTCTTCTCGTGCTGGCTGGCCGTGGTCCGCCACCACCATTGCTGATGCACATAGGGGCCGTGGGCGGGGTCGATCAGACCCAGCACCGCGTGGTCGATATGGATGTCATAGTCCAGATGGTCGACCAGCTTGGGCTTGCCGCCCACCACGCCCGGAATGACCGGCGGCCCGTCCGGCGGCGCGCCGTCGAAGCGGGCGTCCGACGCCATCCAGATCCACACCAGACCCTGCTGCTCGACGATCGGATAGCGGCGCACCCGCACCTTGGAGATGTCGACCGCGCTGTCGGCGGTCAGGGACGGGATCGCCGTACAGGCCCCGTCCGTGCCGAACCGCCAGCCGTGATAGGGGCACTCGATGCTTTCGGCCCCGTTGGCCTCGGTCTTGACCCGGCCGGCCGACAGGGCGGCGGCGCGATGCGGACAGACGTCGCGCATGGCGTAGGCCTGCCCGGCCTTGGTCCGACCCAGCAGCACCGGCTCGCCGAGATATTCACGCGGCTCCATCTTGCCGGGCTTCAGGTCCGGCGACAGGGCCGCCACATACCAGGCGTCCATGACGAAGCCTTCGCCGAACTTGGCGGCGGGCGAGGATTTGGCGGGTTTGGGTGCGTCGTCGGCCATGGCTGCGCTTCTACGACACCTTGGCGATGTCGTCGCCCGCGACAGGAGGCCTATCGCTCGCGCGATCCAGAAACGTCGTCAGGTCGGACGGGCGCGCCTGGCCCGCGCGGTGGCTGAGGAAATCAGCGGCGGTTTCCACCACGCCGATCTTTTCCGCCACGGCGACCGCGATCCACTGGTTCAGTGAAACGCCGTCTTCCTTAGCCAGACGCTGGGCCGCGCTCTTGACCGAGGCCGGCAGCTTCAAAGGGTAGGACGCCTTGTTCATCAACCCAGTTCCTTCAAACAACCCGCCGGGGTCAGCACCCGCAGGCGAAACAATTTCGCGGGTCCAAAGTCTCTGACATTGTGGGTCACCAGAGCGTCCGCCGCGCCGTTCACGGCCGCCTCGAGGACCATTTCATCTCCGGGATCGCGCAGTTGAGGCCGCCAGCGAAAATGGCATTCCACGGCCTGGCTGGCGCTGGCGAAGGCCGCAAGGAAACCGTCGATGTCGTCATTTGCAAAGCCATGAGCCTGCCGCTGGTCCGGTCGCTTGAGCACATCTTCATATTCAAGAAACAGGGCCGGTGAGACCAGGGGCGTCACCTCGCCAAGCGCCACCTTCCGAAGAAGCGCGTTGCTGGCGCCGTTGCGGCTCCGTAAAGCCGCCACGAGAACCGATGTGTCGAGAACAGCCCGATACATATCCTATGAGATATCACTTTCTGGCCGGTGCGCCTATCGCCCCGCCGCCGTCTCCACCAGCCGCTGATAGAACCGCACCATCCGCTCCACATTGGCCACCGTGATGTGCTCGTTGGTGCCGTGGATCATCTTGGTGTCGCTCACCGACAGCACCAGGGGCTGGAAGCGATAGACGTCGGCGGCCACGGGAGCGAGGTAGCGGCTGTCGGTGCCGGCGGTGACCAGGCCGGGAACCACCGGGGCCCGGCTCTCGTCGGCGGCCAGGCCGGCCAGGGTCTTCCAGGCCTCGGACGTGGTCGACGACACCTTCGAGGGCTCGTCGGGCGTCTTGGTCCAGGACAGTTGCACCGGCAGCTTACCCACCGCCGCCTGGGCCTGGGCCATCACCTTGGCCGAGCTGTCGCCCGGCGCTATGCGGTAATTGATCCAGGCGGTGGCGTCCTGCGGCAGGACGTTCTCCTTGGGACTGCCCTTGAGCATGGTCGGGGCGATCGTGGTGTGCAGCATGGCCGCCCCGGCCGGGGTCTTGCCGGTGACCTTGATCAGCAGCGGCGAGAACAGCCAGGTATTGGCGGCCGCCATCTTGACCACCGGCGAGGCGTGCGGGGCCAGGGCCTTGAGCATGTCGGCCCCGGGGCCGCTGAATTTCATCGGGAACGGCTTGTCGGTGATGGCCAGAACGGCGCGGGCCAGGGTGGCGACGCCGGTTTCGGGCGGCGGGGCCGAGGAGTGGCCGCCCACCGCCGGGGCGACGATCTTCAGGGTCGCATAGCCCTTCTCGGCCGTGCCGATGATCGCCGAAGGCTTGCCGGTGACCGGATTGTCGGCGACCACCACCATGCCCTCGTCGAGCACGAACTGGGCCTTGACGCCGCGCGATTGCAGCAAGCTGGCGGCGGCCCGCGCCCCGACCCCGCGCACCTCCTCGTCATGGCCACTGACCAGGATCACGGTGCGGACCGGCTTGAAGCCGCCGGCCGCCAGACCGTCCACGGCCTCGAACAGGGTGATCAGCGAGCCCTTGTCGTCGATCGAGCCGCGGCCCCAGACGCTGCCGTCGGCGACCACGCCGTCGAACGGCGGATGGGTCCAGGCCCCCTCGCTGCCCGGCGTCACCGGCACCACGTCCTGGTGAGCCATCAGCACGATCGGGGCCAGGGCGGGGTTGGAGCCGGGCCAGGTATAGACCAGCGTATGCTCGGCGATCACCTCGCGGGTCATCACCCGGTGAGCGGCCGGATAGGTGGTCTGCAGCCAGGCGTGCAGCTTGTCCCATTCGGCCGGCTGATCGTCGGCCTTGTCCTGGTGGCTGACCGTCTGGAAGCGCACGGCCTGGGCCAGGTCGGCGACGGCCTTGGCGGTGTCGACCGGACGGGCCGCCGCCAGCCTGGCGCCGGCCACATCCACCGCGGCCGGCGGCTGGAACGTCGCCGTCCGCACCGCCACGACGCCGGCCACGGCCAGCACCAATCCCACGGCCGTCAAGCCGGCCTTGCCTGCGATACCCATCGACGCGTCTCTCCCGAACAGTTGTTTCAGACTGTGCGGCGGCGCGGCCGGCTTGCCAATCCCTTGTGGCGGCGTTCCAGCGACACGCCCCCTACGGGTCGCTTCGCGACCGTCTTCCCCCGCAGGGGGAAGATGAGGTCGGCGCGTTTCATCTTCCCCCT